>JANLFS010000008.1:0-37769 GCA_024655925.1 Bacillota bacterium
CCTTCCGGTTCACCCCCACACGCGTGGGGACAACCCATCTATCCACCTCCCGAGATGTGCTTTATTCGGTTCACCCCCACACGCGTGGGGACAACGCGACGTGAGTGCGCCGGACTGGGACGTCGCGTAGGTTCACCCCCACACGCGTGGGGACAACAGAACCGCGTTCACCATGGCCTCGCGCGTAGCCGGTTCACCCCCACACGCGTGGGGACAACAATTGGACTGCCTCGCCCAGCCCCCCACAGAGCGGTTCACCCCCACACGCGTGGGGACAACATTGCGATTACCTCCTTCGGCCCCCATCATCGCGGTTCACCCCCACACGCGTGGGGACAACTAGAACCGGTGGAGCGCCTCCCGCTGTTCCATCGGTTCACCCCCACACGCGTGGGGACAACATCTACTCGAAGGAGGCCGTCGAGGGTGTCATCGGTTCACCCCCACACGCGTGGGGACAACTAGCCTGCCGTGATAGTGGCGGCCTGACTACTCGGTTCACCCCCACACGCGTGGGGACAACAGTTCCGGCCCCGCGTCCTCAAACATGAGGAACGGTTCACCCCCACACGCGTGGGGACAACGGAGGATGTCAAAGCTCATGGGTATCGCTGAGCGGTTCACCCCCACACGCGTGGGGACAACCAGACATCTCCGCGGGCGACGGCGGGCGCGGCCGGTTCACCCCCACACGCGTGGGGACAACACCTGGGCCGCGGACACGAACTATTTCTATGGCGGTTCACCCCCACACGCGTGGGGACAACGACGGTCTCTTCGACCCGGTTCGATACGACTTCGGTTCACCCCCACACGCGTGGGGACAACACTGGACTTTGCTGGGCCTTATGGAATCCGAACTAGCCGAAGTCCCTCGAAGTCCACGATCATCCGGCGGCAATCTCCTGCGAGGCGAACGTCGAACCCCTGTTCGTTGTTAGTGTTCCAGGCCATGATACAGCCACCGTCTCGTGCATAGCGGCAAGCTCTTTCCCAAAGCTTATCACGAACCAGTGCGGACGGGGAACCGACGAAGACACCCGCCTTGATCTCCAACATCCAGCGGGTGAGCTCCCCGCGGAGTGACACGGGAACCCTCTCCAACACCATTACGATCATAACTTGCTCTCCTCCCCGGCCCCTGGATCGGCGTAATTATGGCCACCTTGCAGTTGACCTGCGCGAGGATCCCACAAGGCACCAGGCACGGCCGGATCGTGGGTGTCACACGGCTCAGCGGTACTCTCATCGTGTCCAAAGAGAGACTCCAGATCTTCCACTATCCGTGCGAGGAGTCTCATGCGCACGAAGTTATCCCGACACATCTTCCTCACGGTTGTCTCCACCGGCATCTCGCCGGATGCCACTGCCGCAAAGGCTGCAGGTATCGTGGTCCCGACCTTGTATAGGTCCGCGATGTCGTAGACGAATGAAAGCTGTCGACCAGTGTGAATGAACCCCAGGGCAGGTGAGTATCCTAGCGAGACTATTGCCGCATGACACAGCCCGTAAAGGCAGGAATTGGCGGCGGATAGCGCTCGGTTGACCGGATCCGCATCGCTCCACTTCGTACGATCGTATGAGCGCCCAGTCCATGGCACGCCCGTCTCTCTGCTGGCCTGGGCATAAGCCTCACGCACTCTGACTCCTTCACGTCCTCTCAGTTGCTGAAGCGTAATCCCCTCCGGCAGGGGCTCGGGGAACCTCATAGCGTACAGCTTAAACACCATCCTCATATGCGCCTCGGGGTCGGAGTACACTGCCACCTGCCTCAACAGGGAAGAGGAAGATCTGGTCTCGCCAACGCCTTGAGCATAAACCCTCACACCCTGTTCACCAGTCCATAGCACGCTGCACCCGCATTCAGCGAGAGTGCTTATTGCCGCATGTGTGATGCTCGTCCCGGGGCCGATCATGAGCAGAGCCAGGTTTGCGCATGGTACCGGCACGCGGCCATCTGCATCGTGAATCGCTATGGCCTTATCTTCCCGATCCACCTTGCAGTGCTCCACATATAGATACGTCCAGCTATCTCTGAGTTTGGGTAGCTCACGGAAGTCCTGCACCATCCTTCCCTCCATTCATCAGTGGCGGGGACGCCCATCTCTTAGAGGGTGCCCCTCCCACCACTCCCTGGTTCAGGGCGACTGGAAGCGGTACCGGAAGTTGCAGCGACGGGATCATGCCCGCTACCTGGGTGGAGCGACGGTGAGCAGGCCGAAGCCGTATGCCTTTCCGCTGCCGATGCCGCGTGTGAGAGTAGTGCGGAACTTGTCTTCATTGGTGATGCGGAGATGTCCCTCGAAGAACACCGAACCGTAAGTCAACTTGGCCTCACCCCTTTGCCCATAGACTCTGGGTTCGGGCCTTGTGTCGACGTCTGGCACGTTTGTATCCACCCTGACGCTCATAAGCTCGTAGCCACTTTCTTCTCCTTTCCGCCGCAGCCAGGCAATCTGCTCATCGGGCCGCGTGATAAACACTCGGTGACCGTTTCCGCGGGTGCCCGCGAGGCGCTCAGCCTTGCTCGCCGTGCCGGTTTTGCGAGTGGGATTAGCCCGCAGGGCGAAGGCCAACACCATCCCTGTGTGGAGTTGAGCGTATGCCCGGCTGAGTTCTTTGCACGCCGGGTTCTCCACATCGCAGTCTCCCATAAGATACCCCGACGGCAGCCTTGTCCAATCTGGCCGTTCGGCCGATTGGACGTAGACCTTCGGGCAGCCAGTCTGTCGGTCGGTCTCGAGCCTGTAGAGAATACCGAAGGAGTTTCTAGAACCTCCGTCCGGGCCACGCGCCTCACCAAAAGCGCGCAGCAGTGTGCGGTGCATATCGTGGCAGTCCGAAAGGTCGCGTCGAACCTCCCGGCTTCTAGCATCAAGGATCAGGCGTGAGAGATACATGTCTCACCCTCCTCGGACTCACCTGGGAAATCGGCCCATAGCACCCTTACGCGGCGACTCTCATACATCCGAGCGGGGTTGGTCCTGATGCGGTCTGGACGGACGGCTTCCCCTAGTGGATCCTCCATCACGCAGCGCAGACGGGCCGGATATTCCCTGAGCGTAGCTCGGCCCTCCCAGCGCCATGGATGCCGGCGCAAGGCGTCTTCTAGGTTCGCGTACTCGTAGCTTAACCCTTCGAACACAGGCCGCGTTGGCACACAGGACTTGCGTCCCAGGTATATCGGCCATTTCGGCGCGAGCAGAGCCGACCTACACCTGAAGAGAAGCTCAGCGGGTCCACTCAGGATCGCCAGGAACGCAGCGTCTTGAAGGTAGGAGCGGGGCGAGATGATTGTAGAGGGGTCGTCAGGTGTGCCTTTCACTCCGCCGCCTGCCATCGGTATTGTACCTGTGATCGTATGGAAGTCCACCAACTTGCGTCCTTCACATTCCACGCGTATGCCCAAGGTCAGTTCGGAATCTAGCTCTTCGAGACGCCTGTCGTACATGGGATAGCCCAAGGCGCATCCGAGCAAGCCAATCACGCCGGACTTAGATGGTTCGTCACCACTGTCGCGCACGTCCCATCGGGACCGCAGGCCCCACGATTGTAGAGGTCCTTCCAGGCGGAGCAGTAGCAGAGGCTGTCCGGGCACTTCCATCACCTCGCCAGAACCTGACCCAGGGCAGCCAGGAGATCATCCATCGTATCGCAGCCAGTAGTGCCGGTTACCTGGATATCCCGCGTGCAGAACCACAAGCGAGGATCTGCTTCCAGAGAGAACTTGCGAGTCAACAATTCGCAATGTTCAACAAACTTCCGCAGGCTGTCCCCCACCAAGTCAACGTCGTTCTTCGCCCGCGCAGGGCTTACAAACGCGTTGGCGTAACTTACAGGCGTCTGATGCGGTCGCACCTCCACCAGGACCGCGTCAGGCAACTGGTGTGCCGCAAATGTGTTCTGCTTGCCCGACGGTGTTGTGAAAACCGCGGCACGTAGGAAGGCGGGGATTACTTTCGCTGCGATCGTCCTGGCATCGGCTACAGCTTCCCTATGAGCCGCCTTCTCGCGCTCACTGGCTCTGGTTTCTGGTTCCGGACCGGCGAGGTTTTGAACGAAAGCATCGTAATCGATGGAGAAGTACTTGTAGTAGCAGGCAGAGTTGAACTCTATGTCGCCTATCATGCCTGCTCCGGCATCATCCTCTTCCTCTCCCAAACCGAGGAGGTCGTCAACCGCAGTGAAGTAGTCGAATTCGTGGTCCATGCGGTGAGTGGAGATGGCGTGAGCGACCTGCACCGCAGCCTGCACATCGCGGAACGCCTCCGATGTGATCATCCGGCCGAACAGACCGATGTCCGGGGTGATCGGCCTCCATCCTTTGAGCGCGGCCTCGGCCTGCAAGTCCTTCGCGCTCAACTTGGCCATATCTTCCGCACTTCCAGCTGTGCTTGCTTTCGTAAACAGCACCTCAGCCACCGCTTCGATGTCTTGCGGCGAGAGAAACATCACCTGCGCTGTCTTGCCGTCCTTCTGTTCTTTGCCGTCCTTGTTGCCGAAACCAGTTGCCTTGGCCGCCGCAACCTCCGCCAGGGCTTCATCAATCCCCCGCGCCAGAAGGATTTCCTTGACCTTGTGCGGCAGCTTTCGAGTGCGCAGCCCAAGGTCGATTCCTCCGATCTCTTCAGTGAACAGCGGGGAGGTCCGGATGCTGCGCTTCAGGCACTGGCTTGAGATCCTCGCTCGCCTCACTCCTCCGAAGATGCAGTCCTTTGGGCTACCAGAATCATCCCGGTTGAGGTTGCTCGGGGCATGGTTTTGGAGAAGATGGAACTCCAACAACATCAGGAATTACCTCCCTTTGTGTTCTGAGAGTCTGAAGTCTCCTCAGGCAGTCTGCCGTAGTATGACCGGGCCCACTGTTTGCGCACGTGCTTGCTGGCGCTCATCCATCGCAGCAGGTGGCGAAGGAGCACAGCCCAGTCCACGCCAACCTCTTCACTTGCGGCCAAGCGCACACACTGCCGCAGCCTGTAGGCCATCTCGCCGCCACCCGGGCGGAATCCGTCGACCAGGTCAAACTCACTGTCCAGGAGAATCGCCATGCGCCGGTCCACACTCTCCCGTCCTGTCTTGACCCTCACAGCCCGCATCGTGGCGCCAAAATCCTTCTCGGGCTTGTGGTCATTGAGCCCATATAACGTGGCCAGGAGGAAGTACAGCTCTTCGTCCCGCTCCGGCACACCCAGGGGGAGAAGCCGGTAAAACAGCCCTGCGGCATTCCTGGTCTCGGCCAGGGTACGGCCAGCGTTGCGCCGAAGGATGGCGAGATCGCCTCGGTCCAGCTTGGCCAATCGGCTCACGAAGACATCCACATGATCTGTGGTGGGTTCAGTCGCAATTGCCTCACTCACGACGCCTGCCTCCCTTTGCGCTTAGACTGAGATTCCTGCTTCTCTCTCGGGCCATAGAGCGCCCTGTACACGCCGAGCTCGTAGGAATCCCTCGCCGCCACCTGACGGCGCAGCTCCTGGGCGTTGGCGTCCAACCCCTCCAGATGGCGGTCCAGCACCTCCCTGCCGTGCCGTCGCAGGATCGTCCTCCACTCCTCCAGCAGAGCAGGAAATGCCTCAGGATCCGAAGCATCCAGGTCCGGCAACTTCAGCATGTACTCCGCTTCGAAGCAGGGGCGCAGACCTGCCCAGAACTCCCGCTCGGCGGACTCTATGAGCCCTTTGAAGGCCTGAGTGTTGCTCTTACCCTCTCGGGGATAAGCCATCTTCATCGCCCGTCCGACCAGGTAGCCAACTGTCTCAGCCATCTCGAGCCCTGTTTGGATTCTGGCGCCAGCTCCTGGCGTCTCGGCCACCTGGGTGGGCAACGATAGCCGCTCACATTGCCACTCGAAGATCTTCATCTTGAGGTCGGTGCGCACACCGAATACCTCCAGATCGATGACTGAGCGACAGTGAGGCAGCGCTCCCATCTCTAGCAGATCCACGTACTGCTCCACCACTTGCGGCCTCTGGAAGCGAACCTTGCCGCGTTCGCTTTCATACTCATGCCTGCGCAGAAAGGCCACGGGTCCTATGTCGCGCCACAGTTCCCGTCCCTCCCGCGGGCGAAGCGGAGACTGCCCGTTTGCGTCGATCCTGTAGGCAACCTGAGGGTCCGTCCAGCCTCCTCCATACTTGAACCCGAAGCTAAAACGCATCTGACGTACCAAAACGTCAGAGTACTGACCGGAGTACGTGCAGACTCCGCCCTCGCTCGGAATTAACCTGATCTGGCGGGGACGCCAGGTCAGGCCCTCCAGCAATGAAGTACAACGTGCCTCCTGCCTGGGCTTCACCGGCCGCTCCGTTCGCCACGCCGGTGGCTCGTCCCCCTCCAGCTCGGGGATGGGGAGCACACAGCAGTTGAGGACTATGGTCTCGAACAGGGTGGTCCCTTTGACCAAAACATACCAGGGCGGAGCCCCGTTGACGCTCGGTGAGTACCCGGCTCCACCTGCCGTCATGAACGGCGGAATGGCCAACAGCCCTCGCGCACATACCGCTGGAGCGAAGGCTTGAGCCGCGGGGTCAAGATGATGGAAATGAGTGGTGAACGATCCCGAGGGCAGGTGCTGGAACAGTTTGTTGATACACTCAGTGCCGGCTTCACCTTCGACTAGGGGTTGCATGAACGGGTGCTCCGGGTGAAACAGGTCGAACCGGCTCCTGCCGACCAAGTCGATGTAAGCTCGGATGCGTTCGGGTTCAAAACCGCCGGTGCGCAGAAGGTCCTCGATCTGCCAGATCTCCTTGAGACTGTAGGCATCCATGACGAAAGCGATCAAGAACCGGTATATCCCGAGTTGCACCGACGGCGCCGGCTCGACAAGCCCGGCTAGTTCGTGCGCAGCTTCAAGCAAACCCACGACCCCGTATTGACCAACACTCCCATCCATCCGCGCGGCGGGAATCCACCGTTCGACCAAGAGATCGAACGAAGCCAATGCCTATCACTCTCCCCTCTTCAACAATACGCCGTGATCCGGATTATCCCGAATGACAACGGACTCAGCGCCTCTTCTCCCTCTCCATTCACCTCCTCGTAGGCGCAACACGTACTGACCAGGCAGCCATGATGGGCCAGGTTCGGGCAACGTGAAGCCTTCCTCGGCTGCTACTCCCGTCCACCAATAGCGCGGAAGGCTGACTGAGTTCATCATGATCTCCGCCAGGACTCTTCGCTCTGGCGCGCGGGAACTGGCCAATTCTTCAGCAAGGGCCGTGCCTTCAAGAAGCAGGACCGACATAGTGTCGTCCCCGAGTCTGGTCCGGGCCCGGAAGTACGATGCAGCACCACTCTCCTCTTCGTCGAAAGCACCCAACCGCAGTTGCGCCAACCTGAACTCTCTTGGGTTCGGTTCAGGAATAAGGTACTTCCTGGCCTCGTCGGCCTCCCGTTCGTCTTCCGACAGGCTCTCCTCCCGGCGGAAATCCTCCTCATTGCTTACCAACTCCGCCCCTTCGGCCCATGGTCTTCCATCGTAGACGCCCTCGATCATGGGGCGGATATCATCAGGGAGCACAATCATCTCACGGGTCACGAGCGCAGCCATGGTCTTGAGCAACACGAATCGCTGGTAGACCCGCTCTGTCTTTCCCAGCACAGGGGGTATGCAGGCCTCTGGCCATGCCACATGCAGTCGGGCCTCGTCTCCAGTCGGTCTCTGGGCGCGTGAGTGTCGATGCTCGCGCCCTACTCGCTGCAGGAGTAGGTCCGCCGGCGGTAGCTCCGTGATCATCTCGTCGAAGTCCACGTCCGCGCTCTGTTCCACAACCTGTGTGGCCACGAGAATTGCCCTCCGTGGCCGCGGAACATAACCGGGCTCGTCCTCGTTAAGCAAGCTTCTCTTCCCGAAGAGTCGGACCACCTCTTCCTCGATCTCCCGGCGGCGGCAGGCCCGGAAACGTGCGTGGAATAGAAGTAGCCGGCAGGAATCATCAGGCCGCATGCGCCCCTCAATGGCCTGGAACACCCGCTGCGCCGTGTCGACTGTGTTGACCAGTACGCAGAGACAACCACCTTGTGCCACCAGATCTAGCGCCAGCGACGCCAGCTTCTCCGGGTTCTCGAGAAATCCGGGGTAGCGGTGCACCCTAATGTGTCTGCGACGGCGTTCGCCCGCTACCTCGTGTTCCGCAGTTTCGCCCGAACTACTGACCGTCGTTACCAAAGGATAGGGGGCGTATTCACCGGGGAAGCGAGACGTGTAGTTAGCTTCTGGGGCATAAGCCTCCACCAGGGCCCGGCGTCTGGCCTCTGGAAGCGTTGCGGAGAGCAGGATTACTGGTATCTGGAGTGCCCGGCACCAGCGCAACAGCCGCGTGAGGATGCGTGACATGTATGGGTCGTACGCATGGACTTCGTCCACGATCAGAACCTTGCCCGACAACCCGAACAGTCGCAAGAACCCGTGCTTGACATGAAGGACACTGAAGAGCGCCTGATCGATTGTTCCGACACCATACGGCGCCAGAAGACTTCTTTTCTTCGGTCGAAACCATTCGAGAGCCAAATGTGACTCGTCTTGAGAGCCCCCAGATAGCCCCGGTGCGACAGACGGCACCGCCGCATCCTCGCCAACCAGCCAGGCTTGTCCATGTACAAGACGCGCTCCTGCGGCCAGTTCAGGGTCACGATCCTTGAGAAAAGCTTTGACCCGGTCGAACATCTGGTTGCCAGTCGCTGCAGTGGGCAGAGCGACGTACGTGCCATTGTGCCCTCTGGCGCCCCATTGCGTCGCCAAATAGACAGCAGCCTCGGTCTTCCCTTCGCCCATAGGAGCCTCTATGATCCATAACCCAGGCCCAGCATCCGTCCGGGCCAGTTCCTCGCAGCGTCTCTGCACGGGACGGGCCTTATCGATGCGGAGCGTCCTCCACGTGTGCAGGAAGGGCTCACCTTCCCGCCATGGGTTGGTAATGTCAAGCCCTAACTTCTCTATCGCTTCCATGGCGACCAAAGCGCTTTGCGGGGCGTAATCCTCCACGTCAGCGGTGTACACTCTGCGAGGAAAGAGCTCTTGGTTCGATGCGATCCAGTCGCTCCAAACGAGCAACCCCGACAGGAGCAAACCGAATACACTGTGGTCAACCTCGACCGGTCGCCAATCACGCGGGGCAAGAACCCTTCGAACAATCGCCTCGAGCTCGCGTCTGAGTGCCTCCCATGTATCATGCTGAAACTCAGGCTCTTCCGGTGCGGGGGCACCGAAATCCCCATGATGCCCGCGAAGTGCCTGCCCAACCGTGCGTGAAAGCTGAACCGGCAATCCGAGATCACTCATGAGGAACTTCTGGACCCACAGGGCGCTCAAGCCCTCATGGCGGTAATCCCTGTCCTGTACTACACACGACAGACCTCGCTCCTTCAGAGGCATTATGTACTGGTCCGGGCCCCGACCTTGAAAGTCATGGTGGCATTTTCCGATATCATGCAATGCAGTGAAGTACGCAAGCCACGCTGGCAGCACATCAGTGGGGCACCCAATCGCCGCGCCGGCCCTGGCCGCCGTTGCCGCGAAGGCAGAGGTCTTTACCAAGGCCTGAGTCACATTTCCGACATCGATGAGGTGACAGGGTAGCGGATGAAAGGGGGCCGTCTTGGCCCAGAGTCTGAATACCAGTGAGTGTTCCGCGATCATGGAACGGCCTCCCCGAAGTTGTCTTCCTGTTTGAATGGTATCACTGCCTTCCGGCACGTTTGTGTCATTTACTTAACTTGCCACGACAGCTGATTCCAGTCGGCGACCCGATCGAGCATGAACAAGTCATGCTTCCAGCTTATGGTCACAATCCTTTTGCGGCAGCAGCAGACTCGAGGGATCGGTGTAATCTATAATCCAACAACGTTCTCTTGTACATTGTTAAACAACCGCTTGTGAATTCCTGCCTAACCATGGGAATTACTGTAAGACTGAAAGCAATGGGATAACAGCCAGCGCGGCATCGGAAGGTAGCGAAGACATGTTCTCTGGCAAGACAGGCGGGTTTTGACGTGCGTGTTCAGGAGTGGCGACTGGAAAGAAAAGCACAGGGTGAGAGGGGACCGTTCCCGGTACCAGCGGCACAATCACTTTCACCGCCACACCCGTGGGGACAACCTCTGCAGGCCGGCGAGCTTGCAGCCGACAACCAGAGCGGGGGATCAACGACCCACCGAGCTCCCCCGCCACCCCCCTACATCTTCAGAATTCGCCGCCCAGCGCCCAATCTACTGCGGCCTCGGCGTGTATCCTTGTTGTATCGAAGACAGGCACCGGGGCGTCTGCCGCCCCGACCAGCATCGAGAGCTCCGTGCACCCGAGCACGATGCCTTGAGCGCCCGACGCGGCCAAGCCGGCCATTATGCCCCGCAGGGCCATGCGGGATGACTCTCGTACAATACCCCTGCACAGCTCCCGGAAGATGATGTCGTTCACTATTTGCCGGGCCTCGGGACCCGGGGTCATCACCCGAAGTCCGCGACGGGCAGCGAGGTGCCCCGCGTAGAAATCCTCCTCCATAGTGAACCTCGTTCCGAGCAGGCCCACACGTTCGACGCCTTGGGCTTTGACCCTTTCCGCTGTTGCGTCCGCAATGTGGAGGAGTGGTATGGTGACCGCGGCTTCGATCACGTCCGCCACCTTGTGCATGGTGTTCGTAGCAAGGACCAGGATCTCGGCCCCAGCCCTCTCCAGGCCCTTGGCCACCTGCGCGAGTTCAGCACCGACCTGGTCCCATTCCCCCGCCGCCTGCAATCTCTCCATCCTCGCGAAGTCCACACTGTACATGATGCACTCCGCGGAATGCAGGCCTCCGAGTCTGTGCCGCACAGCCTCGTTGATGATCCTGTAGTATTCTGCGGAGGATTCCCAGCTCATCCCGGCGATAAGCCCGATCGTCTTCATGGCCCACCTCCCGTTGTCCCACACGCCAGCCGCCAATGGTGCAGGCACAGTACCCACCCGACCGCTGTTTGCCTCTGGGAATCCTGTTCCACAACCGTGCAGTCTCCGTATACTGATTAGTGTGGTGAGCGGGAGGGGGTGTCGCGTGGCGCAGCAGCCCACCAAGCCTGACAGTTCGGGACAGTTGGCCGCCTTACAGATAGAGACTGCCGGGGCTTGGACAATCGTGCTTGGTAGCTTCCTCCAGGCCCTGGGTCTACAGCTCTCCCTGGAGGGAGCTAGCGCTGACGCTCAGCAGCTGGAGGAGATAAAGAACCAGATCAAGCTGCTCTGGATTCAGCTAGAGCATCTCAGGCTGCGCATGGACCAGATGGAGCTCTTCCTCTACAAAGACCGTTAGCGGGCGTGCTGGCCGGACTACCCCTCTATCGGGCGTGCTGAGCGTGCGTGTCTACCTGACTATCCCTCGTACGCCGGGCACCACGCGACGCCGATTGAACCAGGCCCAGTATGAGTGCCCACCACCGGACCACATTTGGAGATGAAGACTTCGGCACACACAAACCTTCGCTCTACCTCGGCCTTCCACTCCTTGGCACGATCAGGGGAATCCCCGTGGATCACTGCGACATGAAGCGGCTTTCGCGAACCCACCCATTGCGACATGAGTTCCATGACGCGAGGTAGAACCCTGCCTGCTCCTCGAACCCGGTCGACCGGAATCACTTCTCCTTCGCCCAGGGAGATCACAGGCTTGATGGAAAGCAGCCCACCCAGGAGGGCCGATGCCTTGCCTATCCTTCCGTTCTTCTCGAGGTACCGGAGTGTGTCGACAGTGAAGAGGAGTTTCACGTTGTCCATGAAATGGCGGACGACGCGGCGAATCTCGTTGAGTTCCCGGCCTGCCGCGACCGCTCTGGCCGCAGCCAGGGCCACAAATCCTTGGCATGTGGAGGCCTGACCGGAGTCGATGACCTCGATCGCGGATGACCCCAGGGTCTCCCTGGCTATGAGGGCGCTCTGGTAGGTTCCACTCAGCTTTGATGACACATGGATGGAGATGATATGGTCGTAATTTTCCAACATTCGCTTGTAGACCGCGAGGAAGCTAGCGGGAGACGGCTGAGAAGTCGTCGGCATAACGTCGGACGTCTTGAGCTTCTCGAAGAACTCCTCAGTAGTGAGGTCGACTTGATCCTTGTAGACTTCGTCCCCGAACAGGACCGAGACGGGGACTACCTCTATGTTGTTTTCGCGATACAAGTCCTGAGGGAGGTCCGCAATACTGTCGGTAACCACGCCTATCCTTGCCATCGTGATCTTCCCTTCGCAGCACATGCCTCGGCGGCACGTTTGTTCTTCGGCCCAATAGTTTGACATTCAAACAATATCCTAGTGCTCTCCGGTTGTCAAGGGCAGTCTTAATGAACGTCTTTGGGCGCACAATCGGGCCGTGATGCCGCAACTGTGGTCCCGCCAGCTCTCACCAGGAAGTCTCTCTCCTCCCACCGAGACCCGCGCCGTATCCCCGGAGGCCTGTGCTAAGATGATGGTAGACGCTCTGTCGAAGGAGGATGACCCGTTTGCGAAGGGTTTGCATCGTAGCTGCAGTCGTCGCCGCCAGCGTGCTCGGAACAGTGGCGCCGCCCGCAGGGGCTGTGGGATTACTCGCCTCGCCATGGGACCGTGCCGAGCTCGAGGCGATTCAGGCCGATGTCGGCCTTGGGCATCACTCCTGGCGGCTTGATCCGGAGCAGGTGGCGCGGGCCTGGGGCGTGAGGCTTGGCTTCTCCCCAGAACACGATCAATTCAACATCTTGCCTTCGAAACCGGGCATCCCGGGGCCCGACGGGCCCACGGTAGATGTTCAGGTGCTCCACGGACAAGAAGTCCATGTCATGACCTTGGTGCAACCTCTCGGGCCTGGGCCGGATAAGATATGGGTGGTGGAGTCCGTGACGCGCGTCCCAGACGCCACCGTCCTCTATGCATCACAGGGTCCTCTCGAAGACTCCTGGATCGGTGCCAGGCCGCGTGTGAGGTTCTACGTCTCCGGCAGGTTCATGGGGCCGGATTTCGACCCCAACACTCAAGTGGGCCTAGTCGCTGACCTCGGTGAACGTCCTACCGGAGGTTATTCGATTGGTATTCGCAATATTATCCTGCGAGGGCGGACTGTCACAGTCACAGTCTGGGTTTCCAACCCTAAGCCCGGAGACATGGTCGTTCAAGCCCTGACCCGTCCACTTGCATACGCAGTGATCAATAAGGAAGACCTCCCGAAGGGCTCGGTCACATTCGAGATCAGGAGGGCAGACGGCGCGGAGTGCGGCGAGTCAAGGACCTTGGTGAACGACCTCGGGTCCTACACCGTCAGGCCCGGTGACTCGTTCTACCGGATAGCCTCCAGATTCGACATGCCACTCTCCAAGCTTCTCTCGTACAACGAGGGCGTAGACCCGCTCAACCTGCAGGTGGGGCATGAGGTCATGCTCGAGCCGGTGCTCGCCATGAGCAACCTCGCCATACGTCGTGATTAACCTGTGGACCAATACACCGGTGGATCAGGGGTGGGTGGTCGAACCGGGGACCTGCCCGGCCCAGATGCCTGCCCACTCTCGATCTCTGCACAGCCGCGGGACAGTTCCTTCCGCCCGCCTGCGCCGAGCAGGATCGGGCAGGCCCGCAGCGAATGTACGCTGGATAGCGTCCAGGTTATGAACCGATGGGGGATGCCGAATTGGAGACATGCAACGGTTTCGATTCTAGACTCCGCAAGATGCTCGACTCCATCGTGGTGGACCCTGTGGCGAGGGAGAAAGGCCGGAACCGGATATCGCGGGTTCTGGGTGGAGAGGACGTGGACTGCCTTCCGATCGTGTGCGGCATCCCGTCTCTGGGGCAGACAGGGTGTTCCCAGTACTCCTTCAAGGAGCAGTTCGAAGACGGGGCAAAAATGCTCATTGAGCACATCCCGGCCATGGCAATGGCCGCGGCGTCCGGAGCAGATGGGGTCGTCTGCATGAGGCCCAACTTCGGCGTGGTCTTCATGCCCGCTCTTTTCGGTCTCGAGTGGGAGTTCAGAGATGGCGCGTGGCCCTGGCCCGCAGGGCACATGTCCCGCGAGCAGTTGGAGCCACTGCTGGAGCCCGAATCAAGGGCAGATCTCATGCGGTCGCTCCAGGGCCGGGACCTCATGGCCCGCGCCGCGGACTACGCCCGGTACTTCGCGGAGCAACTGGGAGATAGAGCTCGGGTATACCTGCCCGACACTCAAGGGCCGTTCGACCTCGCGCACTTGTTACGAGGGAACGACCTCTTCCTGGACATGTATGACGATCCCGAGTTCGTGCACGATCTCATGGCCCTGGTGACTGATGTGTTCATTGAGATCACTAGGACGCTCAAGCGGGTGCTCGGCGAGGCTGACACTGAGTGCTACCATGGGCACGGGATGTCCAGCGGGATATACATGTCCAATGGTGGAACGAGACTCTCGGAGGACACGGTCACGTTGCTCTCCCGCCGGGACATCGACGAGTTCGTGATCCCTTATACTGAGCGCGCCCTCGCGGCGTTTGGCGGGGGGTTCGTCCACTACTGCGGAACCAACCCCGGGTTCTTCGACGCCCTTCTCGAACTGGATCTGGTCCGCGCCATAAACCTCGGCAACCCGGAGATGCACGACATGCCCTCGATAATCAGTAAGCTAATGGACCGGGGCCGTGCCTACTTTGGTCCGATTCCGCTCGAACCCGGTGAGGGTCTCCGGGCATATCTCTCCCGGGTCGCCCGCCTGACCGGCGGGGAGAAGCGGGGCCTGGTGTTCGTTCCAGATCCCGCAGTGTATGAAGAAGCTGCTCCCGACATTGTGGTTTCGGAGTGGCGAGAGGTACAGGCCTCCTTGAGATGAGTCTTCTCACGTGCGCGGGCTCGCCCTCCCGGGGTGATCCCTTTCACAGGTCCTCCTTCCCCGGGGGGACGTCCCTTCCCCGGGTCGCTAGCGTCCGGCGGCGGACTCGAGCTCGCCCGAGGGGCAGGACAGGCCAGACATGGGCGACGGATCCGGCGGTCCGGGTGCGACGGGCCGGGCCTCCTCCCATTTTCCGCACTTGCCGCCCCATCTGGCGATGAGAGCTGAGTCCCTTGAGATCTCGACGATCTCGCACATGTTCGGGCAGTCAGTGCACTCACGGGACCTTGCTGAGAAGTCGTGGTCAGGCACGACCCATCCAGCGAACGAGGTTCCGCCTGTGGCGCGCCCGGATCTCACGTGCCTTTTTGCGAGAATGGCAGCGCCGATCGCCCCCATGACATCAAACCGTGGGGGGACCGTCACCGGCATACGGAGAGCTTCCTCAAACGCCTGTCGCATGCCCGCGTTGGCTGCCACCCCACCTTGGAACACCACAGGCGCATGGATCTCTTTCCCCTTGCCGACGTTGTTGAGGTAGTTTCTCACCAGCGCCTCGCACAGGCCGCGTATGATATCGGGCAGGAGACATCCTACCTGCTGCTTGTGGACCATGTCGCTCTCCGCGAACACCGCGCATCGCCCGGCTATCCTCACCGGCGCCTCCGATGCAGCCGCGAGTTCACCGAACTTCTCCACCGGCACCCCCAACCGCTCCGCCTGGTGCTCGAGGAACGACCCCGTCCCTGCAGCACACACCGTGTTCATGGCGAAATCTACAACCACGCCGGACCGGAGCAGGATTATCTTGGAGTCCTGTCCTCCAATCTCGATCACTGTGCGGACATCCGGAACTTCCTTGAGCGCGGCGACCGCGTGTGCGGTGATCTCGTTCTTCACAACGTCAGCCCCGACGAGCACGCCAGCCAGGCGCCGTCCTGAACCGGTGGTGCCCACACCGGCCACTTCGAACCCTGGCACGGACCGTCTGAGTATCCTGAGCCCCTCCTGCACTGCATCTATGGGGCGTCCCTGCGTACGAAGGTACAGTGACTCCACAACTTCCTCATCTTCGGACAAAAGCACCAAATTGGTGCTCACCGATCCAACATCTACTCCGAGGTACCCGCGCATGCCGCCTCGCCTCCTGCCGCACGTGATTCGCATCTGACCGCGAGCAAATCCACGAAAGCTTCCAACCTGGTCATGAGTCCAGCATCTCCAGTATGCTCGTCAAAGACGCACGACATGATTGGCATTCCCTCATGTTCTGCAACAGATGGAAGGATGCTCTGGGCAACTACCTCAGGCATGCACGTGAAAGGGGCAAGGTGGACCACACCGTCCACTCCGTCTCTCGCCATCTCCACTGAGCAAGCTATGCTCTCGAGGCCATGCCCTCCCACCGCGTGGTTCAGGTAAGGGCTTGCGAAACGCGTGCGGTCCGGCTTGCCGGAGGGGTGTAGGATGTCGAGATAGACGTTCTCCCGGACCCACCCGCTGAATGTGATGGGCCTGACAACCTCAGCTCCTAGCTCACCGAGTTTCTCCGCGACCCCCAAGTTCACAAAGGGCTCCAGGACGACGTACACCTCACCCACCACGCCCACGCGCAGGCTCCGGGATTCGCCCGGGCTCCACGGGCGCGCGCACCTTTGAATGGCATGTAATCCTTCAGCCGTCGCCTCCCTGACTTCCCGTTCAGAGTCTGCCGCGTCCAACCGTGCGAGTGCTCCTGCCAAGGCTCTCGTAACCGACCCGCGCGTTGCCTCACGCGCCCGGGTGACCAGGGCCGCCTGTTCCAGCCTGTCGAGGCTGCACGCCTTCAGCCACGCTCGCTTGACCGCAGACACTATCCGAACCAGTCCGGAGCGTCCGGCAAGAGTGCGAAGGTCCCGGAAGAACTCACGTGGGTAGGCTCTTGGCGGCTCGAGTGCAATGAGCTTCACCGAGTGCCCCAGGTCGCGCAGGATCTCCCGCTGCAGCTCGCAGTAATAGCCGAATCTGCAGGGCCCGATCCCGCCTGCCATCATGAATGCGTCTGCCCCAAGCTCGATGGCTTCGAGGAAGTTGCCGACGGTAACCTTGAGCGGCAGGCAGGCAAATTCGGGGGCATGAAGAGCGCCGCGCTCCAGCGTCCGTCTGGTCGTGGGTGGAGGCACCAGAACCTCAAGACCGAGGGATCGGAGGAGTTCACCCAGGGGAATATACATGTTGCCCAGATGGGCAAAGGAAAGCTTCATCTAGTCCCCGCCCTCCAGCCCGCCGTGTCCATAAACGCCTCAAGCCGGGTGATCAGCCCGGCCTCGCCTGTGTGCTCGTCTATGTTCAGAAGAAGGAACGGCATTCCTGAGTGCCGGCTCGCTTCTCTGCTCACAAGTTCCGCCACGAAGGACTCGGGACCGCACCCAAAAGACGTGAGGTACACGATCCCATCGACCTCGGATGTCTCAATCCACCTGACCGCAGCGCCGAGAAGCTTCTCCGCGAGTGTCCAAAAGAGTCTTTTCCGGCCTTTCCGTGCCCATCGGACCACCTCGGGCGCGGGGTAATCATCCGCGGTGACCGGGCGCGCCCCGAGCGTCCTGAGCTTGTCCAACAGGTTCATGCTGACGAAGGCGTCCTTGAGGTTGTAGGGGTGACCGAGGACCCCTACCCTCACCTGGCCCGTGGCAGCCTCGTCCGCCTCGGACAGCACCTCAGCCGGTTGGGCCTCGCAGCCCATGCGCCGAAGTCCACGACGGAAGGCACGAATCGTCTCATAGGGTCCGGCCCCGAACTCCCTGCCGAGACGGAGCAGGTTGCCTGCGAACGGGAAATCTCCTCGGGACCGGTCCACACAGGTATCGATCACCCGGGACTTGCACTGAAGCCGAGCGCGAACCATGTCAGGAAGGCCCATCATCTTCGGACAGATGAATGACCTTCTCTCCACACTGACCACTCTGGGCACAAAGAGGGCGTCTACCCTGCCGTCGAGGTAGGCGGCGTGGCCCATGAACACCTTCACGGGCAGGCACACCTCGTCGACGCAGGACTTCACGCCCAGGTCGACGATGGCCTTGTTCGTCGGAGGCGACACCACGACCCGGACCCCGAGCGTCTCAAGAAACTCCTCCCATAGAGGGTAGAACTCGTAGTAGAGCAACCCGCGGGGAATGCCCACACTGATTGCCATCGCGCATCACTTTCTACAACTGGCGCGCCTCTCCCAGGGCCTTGTGGACTTCCTTCAGCAACTCCACCACAGGCAGATGCTGTGGGCAAGCTCGCTCGCAGTTGCCGCACGCCACGCACGCGGACGCGTCTTTGCCCGACTTGGAGATCAATTCGTAGATCCGCGCCGAATCCCGGGACGCATTGAACACAAATGCGTCATTATATAGGGTGAAGAGATCGGGGATCGGTAATTCGTTGGGGCATGGCATGCAGTACCCGCACTCGGTGCACCCGATTTTGACCCGCCCTTGGAAGATCTGTCTTGCCTTGGCGAGCGCGGCGAGTTCGTCCGCGGTCATCGACCCCGGCTCCGCCTCCGAGGCAATCCTCAAGTTCTCGACCACCTGGCCCATCGTGCTCATTCCGCTCAAGACCACGGACACTTCCGGCCGGTTCAGAACCCACCTCAGTCCCCATTCGGCAGGGGACCAGTCGGTCCGAATCTGCTCCATCTCAGCTTTGACTTCAGCCGGAAGGCCTGACGCCAGCTTGCCGCCGCGCAGCGGCTCCATGACCACAACAGCCAGGCCCCGGGAGGATGCGTACTCCAGTCCTCTGACTCCAGCCTGGCACTCCACGTCCACGTAGTTCAGCATTATCTGGCACAGACTCCAATCGTAGGAGTCGACAACGGACTTGAAAAGGTCGAAGGTGTCGTGGAACGAGAAACCGGCGAACCCTATGCGCCCCCGGGAGAGTTCGCGGTCGAGGAACTTCCTGACCCCCAGGCCGCGCAGTCTCTCCCAAATGGACTTGTTGAGCGAATGCAGCAGGTAGCAGTCGATCCGGTCGGTCTCGAGCCGGTCGAGCTGCTCGTCCAGGTACCTGGTGAAGTCGTCCGAGGTCTTACACAGCCAGGTCGGAAGCTTGGTCGCCACCCGAACCTGTTGCCTGTATCCGCCTCCGAGCGCCCGGCCGACCAGGCCCTCGCTCTTGCCACGGTGGTAGTTGTAGGCTGTGTCCAGGTAGTCGACACCGTGATCTATGGCGTACCGGATCATCCGGACGGCCTCATCCTCGTCGATGGAATCGGGATCTCCCGCAACAACCGGCAACCTCATGCACCCGAAACCGAGTACCGAGACCTCGAATCCACACTGCCCGAACTGCCTGCGCTTCATCGACCATCCTCCTCGGTGCCTCTGGACACATATCTTCCACGCTACCCAACCACCAGACTACGCGGCGTCGGGAGCCCCTGCCTTCAGACGTGGGGAGGAGACGCCGCTTCCCCTCTTCTGGGCATATTCGTATCCATCGGCTTTTTGAAGCAGCCGCAGGCACTTTGGATGCACGTCGAAGCCGTTCAACTTGAAGCTCGGCCTATGCCGGACGGCTATCCGACCGGTATGCCTGTTTAATGCCGGGCGACAGGGCCTGGAACTGGCACGCATCCCAGGGTGTCGTGACCTGAATAACGCAGCCCGATGGCCTTACGGCCGATGAGCTGAGGCTGGTCAGCTCCAGGCTTGCTTACCGCAACCCCCCCCGGCTTTAGCCGTGGGGTAGCTGACACACATTCCAAGCTCTTCCGGCCTGCGCCACGCGAGACAAGTCCGGAAGCGAATGACCGCCGAGACCATTTTATCACATCCACATCGGAGCCGGACAGGATGGGCCTGGGTCGGGCAGGAAGCCCCGGGACGATTAAGGCTTGCCTTTCTGTATCACGGCAGAAGCGGACCACGAGGACATAACCAGGAGATACTTGTGGGACTCACAGACGCATAGGCTTTCATACGGGAGGGATCCCACTGAGACACTTCCAGACCGGGGTTCTCCTTGCACTTCTCTCCGCCGCCGCTTTTGGGTCTCTTCCTGTCCTGACTGTGTACGCCTACCGGGCGGCGCTACTGTCCTGACCTTGCTCTTCCTGCGGTTCGGCATTACCGCCCTGGTTTTTTCCGTACATGGCTTCACACATGGCCGAATTCCGCCTGACTCCGGGGGACTTGCTGACACTGTTCTTGCTTGGTAGGGTAGGCTACACTCTTCAGTCCGGGTTCTTCCTTTCATCAGTCAGGTTCGTTCCCGTCTCCCTGGCATCCCTTCTTTTCTGCACATACCCCGCTCTTGTGTCCGTGCTCGCCTTCCTCACCAGGGGTGACAAGATGTCCCCTGGAGAACCGGCCGCACTAGGCCTCTGCGCGACGGGACTGGCCCTGGTACTGGGTACGCCCGTCGACACGCTGGACTGGCGCGGAGTCGCCCTGCCCCTCTCAGGCACCCTGACCTACGCGTGTTACATTGTCGTCGGAAGCAAGGTGGTGACCAAGGTCCCGCCTCGGGCCGCAAGCGCCTTCGTGGCGTGATCCGCCGCGGTGGTTCTGCTCCTCGCAGGCCGGTTCACCGGCACCCTTCACTTCATGCTGGATACCTCCGGGTGGGTCGCGGTGATCCGCGTCGTGGTACTGGGACCGGTGGTCCCCATGATCGCGTTCTTCCGCAGTCTCGAGCTCATAAGCGCCACGCGCACGTCCGTGCGGAGCATGGTAGAGCCGCTGGTCACTTTTGTCCTCGCAGGTGTGCTCTTCAACGAGCGAGCCACAGCCCTGCAAGGAGTGGGGGTAGTCTTGTGCATCGCAGGCATGATGACCGCGGCCAGGTTGCGAGAAGGCAAGCCATCACGTCGCTCGAGAAAGCGGCTACCTCTTGCTCGACGGGCCGGCAACAAGCCGGCCCGACAATCAGGCTTTCTTCACCTCCACACCTGCGAGCTTCTCAAAGAACGTGGCCACAGCCCCGTGGTCCAGATCGCCTTTCCCCTCGGCCCGGAGTGCCTGGAAGACTTGCATGACCAGGCCGGTAAAGGGCAAGGGCACCCCAACGTCCTTCCCCGTGGCGAGCGCATTCGCTAGGTCCTTTATGTGCAGGTTGATCCGGAAACCGGGGGCGAACTTGCGCTCGAGGAGCAGGGGAACCTTGGCGTCCATCACATTGCTGCCGGCCAGGCCGCCCCTTATTGCCTGATAGATCGCTTCCGGATCCACTCCTGCCTTTGTTCCCAGCGCGAATGCCTCGCCGACCGCGGCTATGTTCAGGGCCACAATGATCTGGTTGCACACCTTGGTGGTGTTGCCTGCGCCAATGTCTCCCACTCGGACGACGGACTTGCCCATTGTCTTCAAGATATCCAGGCACTCCTGGAAGTCGGCCTCATCTCCACCGACCATGATGGAGAGGGTGCCCGCAACCGCTCCCGGCTGCCCTCCGCTGACAGGGGCCTCCAGCATCCTGACCCCCCGTGCCTTGGCGGCCTCCGCAACCTCCTTGGATGTCGCGGGGGCGATCGAACTCATATCGATAATGATCGACCCAGGCCGGGCGCCTTCGAGCACTCCGCCCGGTCCCATGACCGCCTTGCGGACATCAGGGGAATCCGGAAGCATGGTGATGATCACGTCGCTCCTGCTCGCCACATCCGCGCAGGACGCCGCAGTCTCAGCGCCGTCCTTGACTATCTCGTCCAGGACGTTCTGGCGGAGTTCGTATGCCACCACTGGGTACCCGGCCCGGAGCAGGTTGCGGCACATGGGTAGTCCCATAACGCCCAATCCAATGAACCCAATCTTCTTCTTCAACTTCGAACCTCCTACATCGTGTTATGGTGCTGGTGGATTCCGAAGCGGCCCATGAGTTCGTAGAATTCTCACATTCTCACCTCAGGGGTCCAGGTTGTCCGGCTCTCACTCAGTTTTCGCCGCCCTATCCGGTTACACCTGCGGGAGGCGATCCAATCTTGGACTCTTCCCGCCTGCCGCGTCAGCGAGGCATCGCTCATTTGCCGCTCTCTGGCCCTACCCCCTGCCGAACAAGAACCACGTTACCAGGAGGTATAGGCCGACTATCATGATGGATTCGATTCCAAGGTTTCCAACTTTTCGCCGGGACCGATAGAAGAGACCGATCAGGACTACGGCGCTCATGAGAAGGGCGAACATCGCCGCAACCGCGTGGGCCTGACTTACGGCGGTCAGCAGGGGCCCGGGGCGGTGGGCAGCGTCCGCGAAGAAGAGAACAGCCATATTGAACAAGTTGCTCCCCAGGGCGTTTCCGAGAGCCAGGTTGATGGCGCCGATGTTGGCAGCCGCTATGCACGTGGTCATTTCAGAGGGGGAGGTGGCCGCCGCGACCAGACCCGATTCGACGAAACCAGCCGACAGGCCAGTCTGCTGGACTATGCCTTCGGCGGATCGGGTCAGAAGAGTTCCCGCGACTACTATCACGGCCGCCCCTCCAACGAAACCCGCGGCGGCCTGCCCAAGGCTCCGCACTTTCTTAGGAGAGGGCTCGTGCGGTTCTTCTCCTCTTTCTGGCTGACCTGCCGCATCAGTCGCACGCATGGATGATTCCTGCGCAGGCGCTCCCCGTCCAGAGTTCCCCTGCCTCGGTCGGGTCTGCGGCCGGGCTTCAAACGCATTGAGAAGCCAGGAGCCGAAGACGTAGATCGCGAGGATCGCCAGGGCGTCCACGCCGGCCCCGAGGACTTCGAGGTCGAGCCGAAGGAGAATTCCCAAAGCCGCCAAAACCATCAGAAGCATCCCAACCGCCGCCGAGAGAAGATGACCCGGAGCGGCGTCGTGAATGATTGACCTCTTCCTATACACAGCGTCCGCCAGGGCTATGGTCATGATGTTGAAGAGGTTGCTTCCGAAGAGGTTGCCCGCTGCTATTTCGGGCAGACCGACCCTCGCCGCGCTGACGGAGGCGACCATTTCCGGAAGGGAAGTCCCCGCGGCGAGGAGTATCCCGCCGACCCCCACGGCGCCCAGACGCGTGCGCGCGGATATCGCTGCCCCGCCTGGATGTCTGTGCCTGACGGTACCGCCCAGACGCGTGCGCGCGGATATCGCGTCAGCCGCTCTGGTGAGGGCCAGCCCGGCACCTATTATGGCTACGCCGCTTGTGATGAAGGCCAGATACGCGTTCAAGGATCCCGACTCCCTTCGTCGCGCGGGCAGAGATGGCATCGCCCTTCTTTGTATTATAACGCAGGACATCGGTCGACTCTGGCGAATACCTTACCCAGGTCGTGGCTGTTCGGAGGTAACGTGTTGCTTACATGGGAACGCCTCCCAGCCAACAATAGGATTAGGAGGTGTCGGTCGAATGATGAGAAGTCGGTCGAGCTTGTTGCTGGTCGCGCTCTCGCTGGTCCTCTCACTGTCAGCTGGCCATTCTCTTGGTGCCCCGGAACCCATCAAGATCGGGCTTCAAGCCCCTATCACCGGGCCGTGGGCTTACGAAGGCGAGATGGCCCGAAACTGCGTCCAGATCGTGGCGGACGAGATCAACTCCGCCGGGGGCATAGCAATAGGAGCTGTCAAGCGGCCTGTTGAGATCGTTCTCGGCGACGACCAGGGTTCTCCCAGGCAAAGTGCCTTGGTAGCCCAGCGGATGCTGAGCGACAAGGTCGTCGCGGTAATCGGGACCTACGGTTCATCCATCACAGATCCGGCGTCCACCATCTACGAGCGCGCCGGCCTCGTGAACATCGCCTACGGTTCCACCGCCGAGAAACTAACCGAACAGGGGCGGAAGTTCTTCTTCAGGACCTGTTTCAGAGACGACAGGCAAGGAGCCTTCTTTGCCGCGTTCGTCAACGATACCCTGAAGGCCAAGCGTGTCGCGATTCTTCACGACAACACCACTTTCGGCAAAGGCCTCGCTGAGGCAGCCAGGCGTCCGCTTCTCGAAGCCAAGAAGGCCGACCTTGTGTTCTACGATGCGGTGACACCAGGCGAGCGTGACTTCACCGCGATCCTCAGCAGGATGCAGAAGTCCAACCCTGAGGTAGTCTACTACACTGGGTACTATGCGGAGGCAGGTCTCATCATCCGGCAGATGCGCAACCTTGGGATCAAGGCCACTTTTGTCGGGGGCAACGCGGCGATCAACGACGAGTTCATCAAAATCGCAGGCCTGGACGTGGCCCGGGGTGCTCTCATGACGCAGGAACCCCTTCCAACAGACCTCAAGTACCCTGAGTCCAAGTCCTTCCTCGACGAGTACATACGCCGGCACAAGGAGCCGCCGAGCAGCCCGTGGCCTGTGTACGCCGCCGACGCGCTCAAAGTCATCGCGGCGGCCATCTCCGCCACCGGGTCCACCGACTCCAAAGTCCTCGCCGACTACCTCCACAACGATCTGAAGGACCTGCCGGGTATTACCGGCCCGATCTCCTTCGACGCGGTGGGTGATCGGGAGGGAGCGATCTATCTGGCGTACGAGGTCACTGCTGACGGGAAGTTCGTACCCCTCCAGTAGCGTTTGTTCGAATGGAGGTGCATGCACGGGGGCCACGCTTTCGGGCGCCGGCCTCCGTGCTCCGACGACATGGTCTTCTTCCTGGAACAGTTGGTAAACGGCCTTACGGTCGGCGCCGTGTATGCCTTGGTCGCTCTGGGCTACACAATGGTGTATGGAGTCATGAGGCTCATCAACTTCGCCCACGGCGATCTATTCATGATCGGGTCCTACCTTGGGTTCACGATGCTCGTCTCCGTTTTTGCCGGAAGCAGAATCTCGCTTGGGCTGGCTCTGCTTGCAAGTATACTCGTGGCGTTGGCCGGGGTGGCGATTCTCGGCATGGCGGTGGAGCGCGTGGCATACCGACCCCTGCGCCGATCGAACAGGCTCACGGCAGTGGTCTCCGCCCTCGGGGCGGCGATCTTCCTGCAAAATGCGGCAATGCTCATCTGGGGGGCCCGATATCAGGCCTATCCCCCTTGGGCATCCCCGGACGCGCAGTGGGTGGTTGCAGGCGTCCACATCAACCTCATGCAGATCCTGATAATGGCAACGTCTCTGGTCCTCATGATAGCGCTCTACCTGTTCGTCCAGCGAACGACGGTTGGGGCAGCGATCAGGGCCACCGCCATCGACCATGACACCGCGAGGCTGATGGGCATCGATGTGGACCAGATCATCCGTCTGATCTTCCTCATAGGTCCTGCGCTTGGCGGGGTTGCTGGAGTGCTCTTGGGCCTCTATTACCGGCAGATTCACTTCACAGTTGGGTGGGCCTATGGCCTCAAGGCTTTCACCGCTGCGATCTTGGGTGGAATAGGCAACATACCTGGGGCGATGGTGGGAGGTCTCCTTCTCGGGATCCTGGAGATGCTCGGCGCTGGATACATCTCGGCCGCCTGGAAGGATGCATTCGTCTTTCTCATACTCGTCTTGCTTCTGATGTTCCGGCCCACCGGGCTCTTAGGTGAGCGCGTAGCGGAGAAGGTCTAGGGACTTCCCACGGGAGGTGTTCAAGCTGCGTGAGTTCTGGAAGTCGTTGTCTGGATTCGAGCGAAAGTACTCCAGATGGCTCCTCACGGGGCTCATCGTGCTGGCCTTGGCCTTCCCACTCATAGCCAAAGACTACTGGGTGGATGTGTGCGTTTTCTGGGGTATCTACGTCCTCCTCGGACTGAGCCTCAACATAATCGTCGGTGAAGTCGGCCTCTTCAACATGGGCCACATGGCTTTCTTCGCCATAGGCTCCTACACCACCGCCATCTTAAGCGAGCGGTTCGGCATTTCCTTGTGGCTCCTTCTGCCCACAAGCGGCATAGTAGCGGGCCTTGCCGGGTATGTCCTTGCCCGCCCCATCATCCACCTTCGTGGCGATTACCTGTTGGTCGTCACCATCGGCCTGAACGAGATGATCCGGATCAGCCTGATCAACAACCCTTGGGGCCTGACCGGCGGCCCAAACGGTCTGATCGTGCTCGACCAGTTCCGGTTCTTCGGCCGGGTGATCCAGAGCCCCACGGATTTCTACTACTTGACCTGGGCACTGGTGGCCCTGACTCTTTGGGCCCTTACCAGGCTTCAACGGTCGAGAATCGGACGGGCATGGAACTACGTACGCGAAGACGCAGTCGCGGCGGAGGCCACAGGGGTGGACACCAGATGGGCAAAGCTGCTGGCGTTCACACTCGGGGCAGGAATCGCTGGGGCAGCCGGAACCATCTTTGCCACCAAGCTCGTGGTGATCTCCCCAGAGAGTTTCACCTTCATGGAATCGGTGATCCTCTTCTCCATAGTCATCCTGGGGGGAATGGGCTCGATCCCCGGCGTGATCCTGGGCTCTGGGGCGATGCTTGTCCTGCCTGAGCTCCTTCGCAATTTCGCCCAGTACCGGATGCTCTTTTTCGGGGCAGCGATGGTGCTCATGATGATCTTTCGGCCGCAGGGCCTATGGCCCTCCAGGCGCTGGACCACACAGCTAAAGGGGGGTAAGGAAGCGTGAGCGAACCAGCATCCGGTGGAGCACTCCTCGAGCTCAGATCGGTGAGCAAGAACTTCGGGGGCCTGCGCGCCGTCAACCATTTCGACCTCGATGTCGCCGAGGGCAGCATAACCAGTCTCATCGGCCCAAACGGCGCGGGGAAGACCACGGTGTTCAACGTCATAACCGGAATCTACCGACCTGATGGCGGCCAGGTTACCTTTGCCGGGAAAGACATATCCGGGAGCCTCCCCCATCGAGTGGTTGAGGCTGGGATAGCTCGCACTTTTCAGACCCTCCGTCTGTTCGAGAACCTCACGTGCTTCGAGAACGTCCTCTCTGGGCAGCACTGTAGGAGCCGCTCAGGAGTTCTTGCATGCATTTTCGGCACAGCCGCCAGGCGGCTTGAAGAACGGCAAGCCTACGAGGAGGCAGAGAGGTGCCTCCGCAAGATGGGGATCTGGTCCTACCGAGACGAACTCGCCCGGAACCTTTCCTATGGCGACAGACGGAGGCTTGAGATCGCCCGCGCGCTGGCCACTCGTCCACGTCTTCTGATTCTCGACGAGCCCGCTGGAGGCCTCAACGAGGAAGAGTCCGCCGAGTTGATGGACATCATCAGGGGCATTCGAGACTCCGGCATCACCGTCTTCCTGATAGAGCATGACATGCAAGTCGTGATGGGCATATCTGACCTGGTAGCTGTCATGGAGAACGGGCTGAAGATAAGCGAGGGGACCCCCGCCCAAGTGCAGCAGGACCCTGCCGTAATCGAAGCCTATCTGGGTACGGACGACGACGAGCTGGGCGGTGATGACAAGTGAGCCTTCTTGAGATCCGCGAGGTCCGCATCGCTTACGGAAACGTGGAGGCGATCAAAGGCATATCCCTTACAGTGGAAGAAGGGGAGATAGTCACTCTCCTCGGGGCGAACGGGGCGGGAAAGACAACCACCCTTCGCGCGGTCTCCGGGCTGCTCAGGCCGAGGTCCGGCAGCATCAGGCTTCGGGATGACGAGATCAGCTCAATGCCTGCCCATCGAATCGTGGAGCGTGGAGTGGCGCACGTGCCAGAAGGCCGGAAGGTCTTCGGCACCCTGACCACCGAGGAGAACCTCAACCTGGGGGCTTACAGGCATCGGCACGACCCGGCGAAGGTCGCAGCAGGCCGGAAGCGTGTGTACGAACTCTTCCCCAGGCTGCTCGAACGGAGGAACCAGCTCGCGGGAACTCTCTCCGGGGGCGAGCAGCAAATGCTCGCCATAGGCCGCGGGTTGATGGCCGATCCCAGGATACTGCTTCTTGATGAGCCCTCGCTGGGCCTGGCGCCCAAGCTCGTGCAGGAGATATTCCGTACTATCAGGGGGATCAATGCTCAGGGAGTGACCATCCTCCTGGTAGAGCAGAATGCCAGGCTGGCGCTTCGAGTGTCGCACAGGGCCTACGTCCTGGAAACCGGAAAGATAGTGCTATCAGGGCCTTCGCGCGAGCTTGCGAGCGATCCTCGGATCAAGCAGGCTTACCTTGGTGGGCGCCAGAGCACCCAGTCGGCAACCGAGTAGATGAAAAGGTTCGGAGGGGTTCAGGCCATCACGGCCCCTTTTGCGTGTCGGCTGGTCCACTGCTTTGCGGTATTGCCTCGCGAGGCCTCCACGTAGTCCTCCCATTTGACGGGTGAGTCATGTTCCAGTGCAAACTGGGTCGCGCCATTTGCATCGACCACCACAAGGTGGTCCGCCAGGTTCAGGTAGCAGAAGTAGATGTCCTCAGTCTTCCGCGTTGTCGTCACTGCGCCTGCTGAGAACCTGATCTCCTTCTCACTGAGCGTGAGTTCACCGCGACCCAGCCTGGTCAAGCGTTCGGTAGACTCGATACGGAAGGCAGTGGCGGTTGTCGAGGCGTTGAGTCCGCCATCCATCGCCCCGCGCTCGAGGCGTCTTCTGAGCTGTAGGTGGTAGTCACGCTCCAGTGTTACCTCGCCTGTCTCCTTGTCCACGAATTCCAGTGCGCGAGAGATGCCCCAGGCGGCGCCGCACTTCCGGCAAACCAGCCCTTCCCTGGTCTCCTCAAGAGTGCGCACACCCCCACACTTCACGCAACCCCAGGCCACGGTGGTTATGCCGTGATGTCCGGCCAGTGCCCGCCGCGGTCGTGGGGGTTCGGCCACGAAAGAGAAGATTCTCTCCTCAATTGCCGCTCGGAGATCATGATATGTGGAGAAGTCGTCGGGGTTCAACCGGGGGAAGAACCGCACAGTGAGGTCGCTGATGGCGGGGAACGTAGACCATCTGGGCCAGACCTCATGCCCGCCGATGAGAGAAGCACACACAATGGGCGCGTTGCACCTGTGGAGGAACTTGTATACTTCATCCCCGACGGCCACAGGCCCCCCATCCCAATTCCTGGCACCCTCAGGAAAGATCCCCACCATCTCGCCGGCCTCGAGATACCTGCGCACAGTCCGTAGCGCACTGATGTCCCGGCTCCACCGCCGTTTGGGAAACGCGCCCATCAGTCGGAAGAACAGTCGAGTAATCGGGCTTCGGAACAGTTCGTCACTGGCCATGAAATGAATGATTCTTGTAGAGTAGAGGCCGACGAGGAATGGGTCAAGCAGATTGACGTGGTTGCACATGACAACGCACTTGCCGTCTTCGGGCAAGTACTCCTGCCCTTCAACCCTGACCCTCCAGATGAACTTGAGAAGCACTTGCATAAACCCCATCACTAAGAGCAGAACCCAGTTCAGCTCCATACGGTCATAGTACAAGGCCTTCCAGAGAGGCAGGATCATGGGGACCTGCCGCCGGTACTCCTCGTACTTCCGCCCGAACCTTCGCCTGAGTTCGCGATCCTCCACGAAGGTGACGTAGGCAAGAAAGGCCACGCCGACCAGTACAGCCTGGGCAACGAAGGCCAAAGACTCGCGTCTCAGCCCGATCCCGATCAGGAGGACAGTGTAACCCCAGTATACCGGGTGCAGGACAAACCGATATATGTACCGATCGACCAGGCGGACAGTGGGCCCCGCCGGCCATCGCTTGCCCAGGAACGAGAGGATCAAGTATCCACGGATCATGACATATGCCCCGAGAGGCACGAGGACTGTACCCGCCAGAGTGGCAAGCCCGGCCGACGTGAACTCCGGCAGCAGCGGCTCCAGGATGCGAGACAGCTTTGTCATGGTGGCCGGAAGAATGATCACGAAGAAAAGGGCCTTGGCCCAGAATGTTGCTCTCTTCATCCGATCAACTTCTTTCAGACGAGCTGCATTGGTGGCATTCTCCGTTGAAGCACCTGTCTCCTGCTGGAAGCGAAGCAGCACGGTTCTCCCCGAGGCGATGGAGGACAAACTGCCCCGACGCAGAATGAAGCATACCATGCACAAGTAGGAGGCTGGTAGGTTGTCGTTTCGCAGGACGTTTCGAGGTTACGGATTGGTCTTCTTGGGATTCGGGATGATCTCCCTAGGACTCGCACTCATGCTCAGAAGCGATCTGGGTATGGGCTCGTGGGGAGCTTTCGAACAGGCACTCGCCCAACTGACTGGGATGACCTTCGGCCGCATATCCCAACTCGTTGGGTTCAGCCTCGTAGCTCTTGCGTTCTTCATGAGGATCCCGCCGACGGTGGTAACCCTTCTCAACATGATCTTCATTGGGCTCTTCGCTGACTGGTGGCTCGCCTTGATTCCCGCGGCGCACGGGCTCTCAGGTCAGGTCCTTCTGTTCACTCTCGGTCTCATCATCTACAGCTTCGGCATTGGGGGATACCTTGCCGTGAACCTCGGGGCGGGGCCGCGCGATTCGATGATGCTCGGCCTCTCCCGGACGACCGGGATGAGCATGCGCGCGGCCCGCATAAGCGTGGATGTCTCTCTGCTCGTGGCGGCATGGCTCATGAGGGGTCCTGTGGGCGTGGGCACCGCCGCGATGGCTTTCGGGTCTGGGCCATTGGTACAGTTCTTCTTCATGAGACTGCGGGGACCCATCCGCGGATGGAGCGGCACGGCATGATACGGACTGAGCCCGCCGGAAGCCGTGGGACTTGAACCCCAGAGGATCTCGGGTCTTCCAGCTCCGAGGCGGATGCCCGCACCTTCAAAACACCGACAAGTACTGGTCGAGTTCCCACTTGTGCACCTGCGTGCGGTAGATATCCCACTCAATGGTCTTGGCCTCCACGAAGTGTTCGAAGGCGTGAGGGCCGAGGGTGTCCACCACGATCTTGTCTTTTTTCAGCTCTCTCACGGCCTCTTCGAGGCTGCCCGGCAGCGCCTCGATGCCCAAAGACGCGCGTTCCTTCACTGTGAGGGCGTATATGTTCTCAAAGGTGGCAGGAGGGGGCTCGATTCGACTCTCTATCCCGTCCAGCCCTGACCTGAGCATCACCGCAAATGCCAGGTAAGGGTTGCACGCAGGATCCGGATGGCGAAGTTCGACTCGGGTTGCGCCGCCCCTTGCCGCAGGCACCCGCACCAGAGAACTCCGGTTGGCAACTGACCATGCGGCGTAGACTGGTGCTTCGTACCCCGGAACGAGACGTTTGTAGGAGTTCGCGAGCGGATTCGTCACCGCCGTCATCCCACATGCGTGCTTCATGAGTCCCCCAATGAAGTGGCGCGCGATCTCCGAGAGCTCATATTCGCCCGTGGGATCGTAGAATACGTTCACCCCGTCCCGCTCAAGTGACATATGGGTGCGCATTCCCGACCCGTTGATCCCGATAATCGGCTTGGGCATGAAGGACGCGTGCAGGCCGCGCCTGCGCGCGGCCGTGCGCGTCACCACCTTGAAAGTGGCAACCCTGTCTGCCGTGGTCAGGGCGTCTGAATACCGGAAGTCGATTTCATGCTGGCCCGGGGCAACCTCGTGATGGGAAGTCTCGACGTCGGACCCCATCTTTTCGAGAGCGAGAACGATATCGCGTCGTGCTTCCTTCCCCCGTCTGCCGGGGCGAGATCGAAGTACCCTCCTCTATCATGGGTCACAGTGGTGGGCCTGCCCTCCTCATCCATCTTGAAGAGGAAGAACTCTACTTCCGGCCCTGTCATCATGGAGAACCCCATGTCCCGTGCCCGGGCCACCGCCCGTTTCAGTATGTACCTGGGATCACCCTCAAACGGCTTGCCGTCCGGGGTATAGACATCGCAGATCAACCTGACAGCAAGATGCTCGCCGGACCAGGGGACTGTCACGAAAGTGTCACAGTCAGGCCGCAGGTACATGTCTGACTCCTGGATCCTCGTGAACCCTTCCACTGAAGACCCGTCGAACATGATGCCCCGGTCCAATGCCCTGTCGAGTTCGCGAACGGGAATGGTTACGTTCTTCGCGATCCCAGTGATAGTCCCTCGGCCAGTAATCTCCTTATGGACAACAGGCGCTCAATGTCCCCTCGGGAGTACTGGCGCCGATTCCCCTGGGTCCGGCGGGGAACAACTGGCCCTTTCTTCTCGTAGTACCGCACCTGTCGCAGAGAGAGTCCCGTCACCCGGGCCACGTAACCTATGGGGTAAACGGGTCCCAGATCCCTCGGGTCCTCGATGCCCAATCTAACCCCTCCCGGTCTTCGGTCATATGAGCGGCCGGGGCATCGGAGACCCGACAAGCGGCCGCCTATACCAGGACTACTTTGTACTCTCGGAACCGTGTTTCCACCTGTACCAGATAGGCGAACAGCTGCGCAGGTCCCATCAGCTGCCCAAACCAGGCTGAGCCGAACGCCTGCGCATCTGTTCTGAGGACCTCGCCAACGGCAGCCGGGCCCACTATCTCATGGAGGCGCGAGGTCCGGTCCTCCATGATCCGCGCAGGCCGGTCCCGGACAGCTGTCTGGTAGGCCAGATTGTGAGTCTTGGGGTAAGGACTCTTGGGCCTGTTCAGAACATCGTCGGGGAGAACTCCAGAGAGCGCGCGCCGCAGGATTCCTTTTGGCTGTCCCCCCAGGCTCTTTTGTGTCCAGGGGATGTTCCATGCGTACTCCACCAGCCTGTGGTCGCAGTAGGGCACGCGGACCTCGAGCCCAGTGGCCATTGTCATCCGGTCCTTCCGGTCAAGAAGGGTCGGGAGGAAGCGTGTTGTGTTCAAGTAAGATACTCCCCTGACCCTGGCCTCTTCTGGAGATTCGCCGGGCAGGCGCGGAACCTCCGCGACGGCTTCACGGTACCGGTCCCGGGCGTACTCCTCCGCCCGGATATGCCTCCGCACTTCTTCTTTAGGAAGCCGAGCCCGGCTGGAGATCATTCTCGACCAGGGGAAGGTGTCGCCTGCAAGTGCGTCCTGATCCCGGAACCAGGGGTACCCCCCGAAGATCTCGTCCGCTGACCCACCGGACACGGCCACCGTGGCCCCGCGCTTCACGTGCCGCGCGAACAAGTAAGGACATGAATCCACATCCGCCATCCCAGGCACGTCCCTGGCTCTCACCGCTGCATCCAAGGGCTCAACGAATTCAGGAGTATCGATCCGGACTCTCTGGTGGACCGAGCCGAGGAATCCCGAGACTCGGTCCACCCATGGAGCATCGGTATCAGGTTGATATCGCTTGACCCGGAAGTTCAGGTCGTTGTCGACGTAGTCCACTGAGAAGGTATGAACCGGGCCCAGTCCCCGCCGACCGTAGGCCCGGGTGGCGAAGGCCGTGACCGCACTTGAGTCAAGTCCTCCGGAAAGAAGCGTGCACACTGGCACATCCGGCACGAGCTGGCGTTCAGCGGTGTCCTCCAGAAACTCACGGACCCTCCTCGCGTTGGTCCTGGCATCGTCGGTGTGGGGGTGGCTCTCGAGTGACCAGTGCCTCCTGTGGCGAGCGACTCCCCTCCCGTATTCCAGGGACCACCCCGGCTTGATCTCGGCAACTCCTCGAAACACCCCGTGACCCGGCGTCCGGGCAGGCCCTACGGCGAGCACCTCTGCGAGGCCTTCCGCATCCACCTCAGGCTTGATGTGCGGGTGCGCCAGGACCGCCTTGAGTTCCGACCCGAACACCAGGTAGTCACCTCGGTCCGCGTAGAACAAGGGCTTGACACCGAGTCTGTCACGGGCGAGAAAGAGGGTCTGTCGCGCGCAGTCCCACACCGCAAAGGCGAATATGCCGTTGAGCTTCTCGGGGCACCTTGAACCCAATTCCATATAGGAGACGAGAAGGACTTCAGTGTCAGACCGGGAGGTGAAAGTGTGCCCACGGGAGATGAGCTCGCGTCGGAGTTCGTCCGTGTTGTACAGCTCGCCGTTGTGCACGATCACGTAGACCGCCCCCGCACGCTCTCTCGCCATGGGCTGCCCGCCCCCTTCCGGGTCCACGACTATCAGGCGGCGATGTCCGAGGGCGGCCCGCGGCGAGAGTCAGATCCCCGAATCATCTGGACCCCGGGGCGCGAGAGACAACACCATTCGTTCCAAGGTGGCGCCCTCAAAGGTTGTGATATCATGATGTTGTATGATACGCGCCGGCCCGGGGTTGGTGTATGAGGATGTCATCTTTCTTCAAACCTGACACCCATCTGACACGCACCTGACACCGGCCCGGCGGAACCCCGGGCACCGGGACTCTCGTGTCTCGGCGGCAAGAGGTGGAGGCAGCGCCTTCCGGTTGGCCTATGCTCCACCCGCCCGCAGTGGGAAGGAAGGATGAGATATATGGACGCTGGGAGAGTCGCAGAGGCTATATCGAACTGGCTTCGTGGCAAGGTTGAGCAGGCAGGATGCCGAGGCATGGTGTTCGGGCTGTCAGGTGGATTGGATTCGGCGGTCGTTGGAGCCCTGTGCAAGCGTGCGATGCCCGACGGCTGCCTGGGCCTGATAATGCCCTGCCATTCGGACCCCTCCGATGTCCGGGACGCCATCGCCGTGGCGAATGCCTTCAATCTGACGGTAGAGACCGTCGATCTCGGGAAGGTGTATGACGAACACCTTGCGAATCTCTCGGCCCATCTCGCGTCGGCCGGACTCAGCTCGGACGATGCTCAACGCCGGCTGGCCGAGGCGAACCTGAAGCCCAGACTCCGCATGACCACCCTGTACTACTTCGCCAACAGCCTGAAATATGTAGTGGTGGGGACGGGGAACAGGAGCGAACTTACCGTTGGATACTTCACGAAATACGGGGACGGTGGTGTGGACCTGCTTCCCATCGGTGGGCTAGTGAAGACCCAAGTCCGGCAGTTGGCACAGCACCTTGGAGTGCCGGAAGTCGTGATTGAGAAGGCCCCTTCCGCCGGGCTGTGGGCCGGGCAAACTGATGAGGGCGAAATGGGGGTGACCTACCCCGAACTCGACCGGTATATCCTGACCGGGGAGGCATCCGGGGAGGTTCGCAAGCGGGTGGATCGGATGCACCGGGCGGCAGAACATAAGCTGCGGCTTCCCGAGATTCCTGAGTTGCCCTTGTCTTGAATCGCGCCGGGGCAGGGGGAGGACTCACGTGACAACAAGCCGGTCATGACCACAGTCACTCGGTGCAGCCCGCCAGTGCATGGGCAGCCGGGCGGCCTCCCAACCGCCCGGCCTAGGTCGCGCTGTTCGCCTTGCAGAGCGTTTCCTGAGAGCTACCACTTAGCCACGTCGTCGAGGTCGCACCAGTCCGTCGAGTCCACGTGGTACCACTTGATAACGTCGTTCTTGTTCGGGATCTTGATCATAAGATCCGACTCTCCGCACCACTTCCTGTTGACCGTCCTGTTCTCCACGAGGCGGATGTCGATCTGCTTGTTGATGAAGCCAGAACCAAGGTCCCAGTGGGCCCAGTTGGCCCAGTTCCAGTGATCTAGATTCCACGGGTTCGGGCCCAACTGGATTGTGGTTCCCTGCCCGACGCCGTTGATGTAGAGCTCCACGTTGGCGACTTTGTTTCCGTTTGTCATGTAGTAGACACGGTAGTAGGATCCAGTCGTGTTGGTCTTGAACCTGACATAGTCACCGTCGTGCAGGAAGAGTCCGCCTACGTAGGGGAATTCGCTTCCGCTCCAGCTCTTGCCCCTGAAGGTTGAGGCGCAGGCAACTCCGGTGAAGATGACGAGAACCCCGATAACCAAAGCTAGCCTTTTCATCAGATACTTCGGCCGCGAACGCCCCTGCGCCAACGCCTGAGCACGTGCGACCTGCCTCCTTTCATTGCTGATGCCCGATCCAATATGCACCACACTCGCGCCGAAGACCACACAGCCCTGGACAGTCTCACCTGCCTTCCATGGAGCCGGGGAGTTCTGAGTGCAGAGATGGTCTATCATATTAGACGTTTCGGGAATCAACAACACGACAACCGTGAATGACGGGAGGTGTGCCGGATGTCGGCTGGCGGAAGAAGGCAGGGCCTGGGTGAGGTGCGGCGTTGGTCCCAATGCTGGCCACGAACGTAGCAGTCCCGTACTCCGACACGCAGGACATGCGGATACCCGTCTCCCGGCCTGATCAGGCCGGATCGTCCGAGGCCTGAGGGAACGACCCCAGGACCCTGACGGATGAGGCTTTCGTCTTCAGCTCCGTGAGGGCGGCCTGGCAGTCTGGATCGTCCACATGCGCGTCGATGTCGAGGAAGAACACGTACTCCCACGGCCGGCCCCGGCTGGGCCTGGATTCGAGTTTCGTCATGTTGATCTGCCTGTACGCAAACGCACCCAGGCACCAGTAGAGAGCTCCGGGCCTGTGCTCCGTTACGATCACAAGGACAGTCTTGTTCCTCCGGCCTCGCGGCGCACTCCTGTGCCCAACCGCGTAGAATCTCGTCCGGTTGGACGGGTTGGTCTGAATACCCTCCGCCAGCACCGCAAGCCCATAGAGGCTGGCGGCTCGCCTGCTCGCAATGGCCGCAGCCCCTCGCATGCCAGCCTCCCGGAGGGTCCGGGCGCTGCCCGCGGTATCGTACGAGGCAATGGCCTCGGCGCCAAGGTCGTTCAGGAACTGATCGCACTGCGCAAGTGCCTGGGGATGTGAGTACACTCTGCGGATTTCGGAAATCGACTCTCCCGGGAGGGCAAGAAGACAGTGGTTCACCGGAAGGATGACTTCCCCATACACTTGGAGGTTGTTTCTGACCAGGAGATCGTAGCTTTCGTTTATGGACCCCGCAAGGGAGTTCTCGATGGGGATCAGCCCATCGGTTGCCGCGCCCCGGTTGATGGCGTCGAACACGGCCGCAAGTGTACGGCACGGGAGCGCTGTGCGGTTCACGCCGTCGATCTCCCCGAAGAATCTCACCACAGCTTCCTCGCTGTAAGCACCTGGCTCACCCTGAAAAGCGATTACTTGCTGCATACCTTGCCCCCCTGACCCAGATTTGGGATCTTGGCAGCAAGTATACCACACCCGCCAGGTCCAGGTCACGGTTCAGAGGCGGTTCCGTTGGAGCAGTCCCAATTGATGGTTGATAGCCCTCGCGGCCATAGTAACATATGGATGTCGCCGGCCCGCACCGAAGGAGGTTGTCCCCGGAGGCACGCAAAGCCCGCGAGATCGGATCATGCCCGGAGCTCGAGTGTGTGTGAAGCGCGGAATCGGGCACTGGCCAAGGCCTGAGAGACAAAGCCTGGGGCTCACGTGGACGACGCCCTCGTGAGTCCGACATTCCCACTCAGCAGCTCCTCTTCAACGATGGGGGATGAGTCTGATTTCGTAAACCCTGGGCCATAGCTTACCTGTGACAAATAGCCGGTCGCGGTCTTGGTCATAGGCAATGCCATTTAGGACATCGACATTGCGGCTCTGCCGGTGCGCTGGATCAAGTAATCCGGCCAAGTCGATCCATCCAGTGACATGCCCTGTACTTGGGTCGATGCGAACGATCAGGTCCGTCATCCATACGTTGGCCCAGATCTCTCCCTTGATGTACTCCAGTTCATTAAGGCGCGCTACAGGTCCCTCGAGGCTACGGACTGTGATCTTTCTCACAGGCCGAAAGGTTGTGGGATCCAAGTATGTCAATACCGGCGTGCCATCGCTCATGATGAGGTACTCTCCGTCAGTCGTGATCCCCCATCCCTCTGTGTGGTATGAGAAGTTGTCAACAAGGGCAAACGACTCTCTGTCATACACGAAGCCCTGCTGTTCTTGCCAAGTTAGCTGGATGATCTTGTCCCCGTATATCGCAATGCCTTCGCCGAAAAACCGACGAGGAAGATCCACCTCTTTCGCGATAGAGCCGTCTTCGAGCCGCACCTTTCGCAGCGATGAGCTGCCATGCAGTCCGGTCCCTTCATAGAGGTAACCATCGTGATACACCAAGCCCTGGGTGAAGGCTCCTGGGTCGTGAGGGAAGCTATTGATGACTTCATAGCCATACCTAGGCTCGCTGTTTGCACCAAGGCTTTCTTCGCTGTACATTGCTCTGACCGAAACGGCCAGATAGGCCAAGGCGCAGATCAGGAGAAAACCAGGGCTGAAGAGCTTGCGCACTGGAAACACCCCCCGGAACAACATCGCGGTGCGAGAGGACAACTCAAAGAGGCCTCTTCCCGGCAACATCCCGGGCGTGGGCGATGGCTGCACGGTGTGCTTTCAGTTCCAGAGTGTCATCGAGGGGAGGGAGCTC
>JANLFS010000008.1:37779-43345 GCA_024655925.1 Bacillota bacterium
GCCGTACCGGCGCCGCAGGGCGGTATGGACAAGATCATCGCACAGCTTGGGGTTTTTCGGGAGCAACGGGCCGTGAAGGTACGTTCCGATCGCGTTCGAATGGACCGCGCCCTCGAATCCGTCCTTCCCGTTGTTCCCCCGGCCCAGCAATACCCGGCCGAGCGGCCTGATACCTTCACCAAGGTAGGTGCGACCTGAATGATTCTCGAACCCGACCACGGTGAACACCTCCGTTCCACTCAGGCCGGAGGTCTCGATGACCACATTGCCAATGAACCTTCCCTCGCCCGCTTCCGTCCACGCATCGAAGACCCCAAGCCCCGGAAGCTGCTGGCCATCCTGGGTGCGGTAGTACTTTCCAAGCAGCTGGTATCCACCGCAGACCGCGAGGACCACCACTCCGTCGCGGATGGCGTTTCGCAAGGATTCGCCCTTGCATTCCAGCAGGTCCCTGGCGATCAGCTTCTGTTGCCTGTCCTGCCCACCGCCGATGAAGATCACGTCGTAAGAGGCGAGGTCCGGGGCCGCACCAAGAGAGACGCATTCGATGCTGGCCTCGATTCCGCGCCAGGCACACCTCCGCTGGATCGTGAGCATGTCCCCGCGGTCGCCGTAAGTGTTCATGAGATCGGGATAGAGGTGGCAGACTCGGAGTTGCAGGGGGATCACCACCAATACGTGGAAGATGTCAACTGCGCCAGAATTGCCTTATATGGGCGCGCTTTCTGATCTCTTCGCGCACACCCAACATTGCGGTGTAGGTCGGAAGGATTCCCAGAGTCTCGCCGGGGGTCGTGTTGGCGAGCGCGGCGTCCAGCGCCCGGCCGAGATTAGGCTCGACCTGCATCACAGATGGGTCGAGGCCCGCGTACTTCAGCCTCAACGCGGCGTCCCATGCACGTACCCCCGAACACACCGCGAGACGGAATGGAGTCGGCCGCTCCACCATCGGGCTGAGATCAGCATCCCAAATCCACGAGATGTCGCGACCGTCCGCGTAGTTGTCGTTCAAGCAGAACATGATGACCGCGATGGATGGATCACCCGCCACGGATTTCGCCACTTCAGACAGGCCAACCGGGTTCTTGACCAGCACGAGAGACAGCCTCTTGTCGCCGATGTCCACTGTCTCTGCCCTTCCGAATGCGGATCCCGCGGAATTGATCCCAGAGGCGGCGGCCTTGGGGCAGGTACCGAAGACCAAGCAGCACGCCGCAGCTGCAAGGCCGTTGTAGGCGTTGTACAGCCCTGGCAGGCGCAAAGAGATAGGGATCTGGTCTTCTGCGCCCCAGTGCACGCTGAACCGGTAGCCCGCGCCGGGGACCTGTTCGATGTGGCGCGCGGTGAAGTCCAAAGCCGGTCTGGACCGCCCGCATCTCGGGCATGAGTACACGCCGAGATGGCCGATGGTGGTGGCTTCGTATATGAAGTACTCTCCGCAGGCAAGACAGTTGACCACGTCGCGAGGGCTCAAGTCCGCCTCGCCCGCCTCTCGTGCGCGGGTGGCGGGTTCCGGCACGGGGCCGGCATCCAGCCCGTAGTACCGGACGATACACCGGGCGGTCCGACCCAGGTCAGCAACGAGTGGGTCGTCAGCGTTCAGCAGAAGGGTGGCGCTCTCAGGCATGCGGTCAGTAGCCTGTCTAATCAGTTCGAGGGTGGCGTCGACCTCTCCATACCGGTCGAGCTGGTCACGGAAGCAATTGGTGACCACCACGACCGAAGGGTTGATGTCGGGGATCACCCGCCTCATGCTAGCCTCGTCTACCTCAAACACGATCACATCCGCTTGTATCCTGCCCGTTAAGGTGGATGAGGCAATCAAGGCAGATACAAGCCCACTCTTGAGATTCGCCCCTGTCGTGTTGCCCAGGATACGAAGTCCAGACGCGGACAGTGCCCCGGCAATGAGCTTGCAGGTAGTAGTCTTTCCGTTGGAGCCGGTGACCAGGATCACGCGCGCCCCAGAGCCTCCGACGATCTTCTGGAGGATGTTAGGGTCCAATCTGAGACCAACGAGCCCCGGCAGAGAAGACCCACCTCCAAGCCGCGTGATCCTCAGGCCGAGCTGGATCGCTTTGCCCACAAGTACTGCGAACCAAGTCCTGAGATTCGGGCGCGGGTGCTGGGGGCTTGGCGGGCATGCTAGTTGCGTCTGCGACCTGCCGGGCATCCTGCCACCTTCCTGCGGAATCGATCTGGTTCGACATAGTTCTACATCGAGCCCGCAGTCTCCTTGCCTCCAATCACCCGACGCCTGCCGGGCAACTCGTCTAAGGTTTCCAGGATCAGGACCCGTAGAGCAGTCTCTCCCTGTTGAAGAGGCGAAGTGCCACGCGGAGCAGGATCAAGGCCCCCGCCATACTTCCGGCGGCACTCACCAGAATGGCGCCGGCCTGAAGGGATCCGGTCTGTACTATCCGGCCCAGGGCCGCAAATGACCCATACAGGGGGATGAGGTAAGCCACAGGGCTTGTTGCCGGGACGAACGCAGCGACGAACGCAGGTACGATCGCTCCGAGAACCACAGGAGTCGCTGCGGACTGGGCGTCTTTGAACGCTCGCGCCCTGACGCTCACTATCATCAAGACTACGTCGAGGAAGACTGCAAGTGGCAACCCTATCAGTATGGCACCGAGGATGACCTGCCCGGGAAGAACCGCTCCTCTGGTCACGGACTCGGGCAGAAGGTTGCTGACAACCCAGAATGCCAGGAAAGTCAGGAGAAGCGGAGCAATGGAGATGGTGAATACCGCGAGCAGTTTCCCTACTACAACGGAGAAGTCCGACGCCGGTGTCACCAGCAAAGCCTCCAGGGTACCTCTCTCCCGCTCCCCAGCAGTGACATCGATGGCCACAAACAACCCTCCCTGGGCCACGATGAGCGCGAGAAGAAGGGGAAGGCTGAACCCGGCGAACAACCCGCCCAGCTGTGCTGGGGATGCCAGATCCTGCCGACTCAAGGAGACCGGGGTCAGAAGCGCGGGATCGAGGTCGCGGGATGCCACCCGCGCCGCGGACACAACTTGGTTGTACTGGCTTATCGCCAGATCAAGCCGCTGCCCGGAGAAGGTCCCCCCGAAGATTCCCCCGGCAGTCTGGTTGGTGAGAAGAGTCAAAGCCGCCGGGCGTTCGGCCGCGACATCTTCGGCAAATCCAGGGGGAATTACCAGACCGGCGGACTCCTCCGCGCGGGATATAGCGTCCTCGAGGTCTCCTTCATACTCCTTGAGCGTGACGCCGAAATGTCCGAATACCTCCACGAGCGTGGGATCGGCGTGTGCGACCCCTCGGGCAGGAATGATCAGAGGGGCCTCGGTGCGCGCAGTGATGGCGCTGTTCAGAATGGGCATGAAGGTCGCGTAGAAGATCCCTATCAGAAGAGGTATCAGGAGCGCTTGAATCAGGGCTTTCCTGTCCCTGATACTGTCTGTGACTTCCTTGCGCCAGATGTTGGTTATGTCGTTAAGCATGGTCGCCCTCCTCGATTGTCTGGGCGTACTCGCTGGTGTGAAGGCCTTCGCGACCGCCCGCCAAAGCGACGAAGGCATCCTCCAGGTTATCCTCTCCCGTCCTTGCCCTGAGCTCGGCTGGAGAGCCGAAAGCCACCATTTTGCCTCTCACGATTATTGCGACGTAGTCGCAGAGCCTTTCAGCCTCGTCCATGTAATGGGTAGTGAACAGGATGCAGTGGCCGCGGTCTCTGAGATCCCGTATGGTCTGCCTGGTCTCGCGGACGGCCATCACATCCAGACCGTTGGTGGGCTCGTCCATTATGATGGTGCGAGGGTTGTGCACGAGTGCGCGACCGATCACGATTTTCTGTCTTTGGCCCCTACTGAACCCATGTGCCCGCCTATCCGCAAACTCACCCATGCCGAGCAAGTCGATGACACCCTGTACCCGCTCCTCGAGGTCCCTCCCGACTATCCCGTAGAACCGCCCGTAGTACCGGAAGTGCTCCCGGGCAGTAAGCCTTGGGTAGACTCCGGTCATGTCAGACTGGACGCCCAGAGCCTTGCGGACTTGAGACGGCTCCTGGGTGACATCGTACCCATCCACGACCGCAGTGCCACGCATCGGCCTGATGAGCCCGGCGATCATCCGCAGAGTCGTGGTCTTGCCCGCTCCGTTGGGCCCCAGAAGTCCAGTTATCTTGCCGTCCGGGCAAGTAAAACTGACTCCATCCACTGCCCGGACGTCTCCGTAGTGCTTGGTCAGATCCCTGACGTCGATCATGAGGACGCCTCCCAATATGTGATGGCATGCAGGGCCGTGGGCCGAATCTTCGGGCATGCCACGCCTGCGTACACAATTCTACCAAATCCATCCGGACAATACATGCTAGGAATTCCTGGGACGGCCCAGGAATCCGCGGGGGTTGAGCGAATTACACTGCCTATACACTGTCTTCGCTGCTGCATGATTACAAGCGCCTGCTATCAGCGAAATGGGAGAAGGGGCAAGTGAGTAACGATCAACGATCATCATTGACTATGGCAGACGGCCTCAGTGTAGGACTGCCCGTCTGCATTGGCTACATTCCGGCGGCCATGGCATTTGGCTCACTGGCCAAGGTGGAAGGCTTCTCTCTGACAGACGGATTCTTGTTTTCTTCTGTGGTCTTTGCTGGCGCCAGCCAGTTCATGGCTTTGCATCTGCTCCGTCTGGGCGTGGGGTTCGGCCAGATTGTCTTGGCCACCTTTCTTCTCAACTTCCGTCATTTCTTCATGAGCGCATCCTTGAGCACTCGGCTGCACAAGGACTCCGGCAGATGGCTGCCGTTGGTGGCTTTCGGAGTCACGGACGAGACTTTCTCCGTCGCGGCTACGCGCCGGGAAGACCTCACCGTACCGTTTCTCTTGGCCCTGGAGGGCTTGGCCTATAGTGCATGGGTAGCAGGTACTGTGCTCGGGTACCTTGTAGCCTCCAAGCTGCCGCAAAGCGTCCAGGCCAGCATGCAGGTGGCCTTGTATGCCATGTTCATATCCATCCTGGCGCCCGAGGCCAGGGCTTCGTGGAAGGTTGTGGCACTGGCCGCGGGAGCAGGGATAATCAACGCCTTACTGACAAGCCTGGGACTGATGGCTTCCGGATGGACCCTTATCGTTGCCGTGATAGTATCCGCTGCGCTCGGGACTCTGGTGTTTGAAGACACAAGAGAGGATGTGAGAGCATGAGGATCTGGTTGCTCGTCATCAGCATGGCTGCCGTCACCTATCTTCCCCGCCTCGTTCCCCTGGTCGCGTTGTCCGGGCAGCGCATGCCGAAGCCGCTTCGCCGCTTCCTGCTCAACATCCCCTATGCAGCCCTAGGAGCGTTGCTGATCCCCGGGGCGCTACGGGCCACTCCCGAGTTGCCAGTGGCAGGTTGGACCGGTATGGGGGTCGCCCTCCTCCTTGCCTGGCACAAGGGAGGCCTGGTAGTGCCGGTGTTGTCCTCGGTGATGGTCGCCTTCCTGATACTGTGGGGCTGGGGGCTTTGACCATTAGACCCCGCCGTAAGCCCCTGGGTTTCAGTCCGAGGGGATAAGGCGGTTTGCTCGATTTCGGTTTGGGGTTGTCGA
>JANLFS010000008.1:43355-46980 GCA_024655925.1 Bacillota bacterium
TACTGCCGAATTATGCTAATGTATCTACGGAAGGACAAGACCACCATGGACTATGTGCGAGATGAGCACCGTGTACACCTTATCCTCTACCATGTTGTCTTCTGTCCAAAGCAGCGGAAGCCCGTAATCGTAGGGTCAACAGCTCAAGAGTGTGAGGCTCTTATTCGCCAGAAGTGCGCCGATAATGGTTAGGATGTCGTCGCCCCGGCAGTTATGCCAGAGCATGTGCACCTGTTCGTTCGAGTTTGGCCTACCACCTCCGTCGAAGATGTAGTCAAAGCAGTCAAAGGCGTTACATCTCATGAGCTCCGCGCGAACCACCCATCCCTACTCAAGCTACCGTCACTTTGGACCCGGAGCTACTCTGCCGCCAGCGTGGGCAGTGTCTCTCAGGAAGCCATCGAGCGCTACATTGCAGCACAGAAGGGAATGTAAGTGAACCGAGTCTATGCTTATCGGGTGTATCCATCCAAGACCCAGCAACGAAGAATGGAAGCCATCCTCGAGACCTGCCGCAGGTTCTATAATAGCCTGCTGGCGGAACGCTGAGATGCCTGGGAACAGGAAAGACGAAGTGTCGGCAAGGTTGAACAGCTTCGTCGCGTCAAGAACCTGAAGCGGGAAGACCCTTATGCCAGGGACATACATAGCCATATACTCCAGGTTGTGGTCGCGGACGTTGATCAGGCCTTCCAAGCATTTTCCCGACGCGTCAAAGCCGGCGAGAAGCCGGGGTATCCCAGGTTCAAGGGACGGAACCGCTTTTCATCTTTCGGTCTCAAGGAGTATGGCAACGGTTTCAAGCTTGATGGACGGCCACTCCGAATTCACGGAGTAGGTCGGGTTGCGGTTCGCTGGCATCGCCCATTGCCGTGCACGCCCAAGACGGTTCGAATCGTCCGTAAGGCCGATGGCTGGTACGCCATGTTCACCTGCGAGATACAACCGGTTACGCTTCCACCTACCGGACGCGATGTCCGTATTGATGTCGGTGTCATCCATGCTGTGGCTACCTCCGACGGCAAGGTCGTGCCGAGTCCCAAATACTATCGAAGAGCGCAGCGTCAATTCCGTATCCAGCAACGTCGAGTGGCCCGGCGCAAGAAGGGCGGCGCTAACCGACGTAAGGCTGTTCAGCTACTAGCCAGGCAACATCTACATGTTGCCCGGCAGCGCAAAGACTTCGTGGACAAATTGGTCTGCGGCTTGGTACAGACCTACGACCACACTGCAATCGAGGCTTTCGAAATCCGCAACATGGCAAGAAACCAGCACCTGTCAAAGAGCATTGTGGATTCGGGCTAGGGGTACTTCAGGAGCCAGCCACATAACAAACCGGCAGAAGCTGGCCGTGTGGCGGTTGAGGTAAACCCGGCTTATACAAGCCAGACACGCTCCGCTTGTGGCATGCCTTTTCCTGAACATATTGGCCTCTCGGTCAGAACCGTTTCATGCCCATCCTGTGGGCTAGTTCTCGACAGAGATGTGAATGCCGCCAGGAACATTCTTCGGCTGGGACGCAGCCATTGGGCGTTAACCTCTGCGGCGGCAGGGGTTGCCCAAGAAGCTGCCGGGCTTTAGCCCGCGCAGAGCGTCACGGCTCCCGGCCTGACTCCAGACGGCGTGCATGTGGGCGGGCGCGACGGTCAAAAGGCGGGCGTCTTCTGGCGCGTGGGCGGGCTCACCACGCGCCAGCTTCCTGTCATCCGCTGTTTCTCGCCTCAGGTCTCACCGGCGATGACACTACCGTCACACTGTTTATGACGACCTCCTGAGTCTCCCTTCTCTCCGGTTCGAAGGTTACTGTCTTACGTATCTCAACCCTCGGCAGGACTACAGTCATTTCATGTGATGCTGAACCCGGCATGATCCTCTCCACCCTCACCCACTGCCCCGCAATCTCGATTTCCACGGCATCCCGGGTCCGAGGCCAGAGTAGAATGGAGCGGAACCATGAGATGAGCCAGTGCACCTGCGCCGGTGATTCTACAATACGCCGCTGCGGGGTACTGGGCGGGTGTGAGCCGGATGTGCAGCGGGTGTGGATGGCTTGCCCCGCCTGGTCTTTTTCGGGGGTTGTCTTTGGCCTCGCTCTGCCCACAGTGCTCACCTTCCCTCCGTCGCAATGGTCGGTACAGATTATTCGGGCGCAGCGAAGCCTGCGAGCCCGTGTCTCCTCAGCGGACATAATGTGCCGATCGAAAAGGGAGATACTAGGTTCAGGTTCCAAGCTCGGCTAAGCGAGGTGTTCAGATGAGCAAGCGAGCGAGAAGAAACCACCCCTCAGCCCCGGTGAGCAGCAGATTGGGCGACATGAGAGAGAGCGAGCGTGAAGTCAGGGAGACCGCAGAACGGGAGATCCCGGCCATCCCGCAAGACCCGGGATCGCCCCGGCGTCAGCAGCCACCAGAGAGGCCCAGGCGGAAGGAAAGACAGTAACGAGGAGAGCGCAAGCCCGGGTGACTCCGGAGGCACCGTGGGAATGACAGGCCGCACCCTCCCGCCCCACCGAGGTGGGGCGGGAGGGTCTTTCACCACCGGGAAGGCTCAAGGGAAGCGGTCATTTCGGACCTTGAATCTCTTCGGAACTTAGCAGGCGAATGATGGAGCGGTACCCCTGCTATTCTTCGCGCCTCCCCTTATTCAACACGAACGAGATGAACGGAGGCGCCTGCCGGTTCCGTTTCCTCCAGCGTGGACCAGGTTGCTCCGCAGCCACGTGTTGCTCCGCCGCCGCGGGCTGCTCCGAGCTTCCGGGTCGCTTCTCTCCCCAGGGTCGCGCGGCGGCCGTGGGCCGCTCCGAGCTCGCGGGCTGTTCTGCGGCCTTGAGCCGCTCCTGACCCGCGGGCGGTTTCCCAGGCTCTTCAACGCGGCGCGGCGTCGCCTCTTCCGTCTTTGTCCGCATGCACTCGAGTTGGCTTGTCGGTCCCGTTTCGGTCTTCGGCTCTAATCTGTTCCCCGCTTGAGTCTCGCTCTTTCTCTCGGGGATGACTGGGGGTCTATACGGAACGAACCGGAGCACGCCGGTCTCCACGAGCCCGTCTGAGAGGCGTGGACCCGATTGTCTCTTGCCGCTTTCAGATACATCCACCGTAGCTCACTCCTCGTCTGTATTCAGGGTACGCATGACCTATAGGAACGCACACGTTCTGCCCCGCACAAACGCGGCGACTTCGATAGCCGTGATGCCTGTGGCCCCAGAGGCCTGGGTGCGGCCGGGGATGAAGCAGTTCAGCATATCTCTCCTCGTGACCTTGGCCGCAGTCGGAGCGGTGATGATCGGCGAGTACCGGGAGGCCGCAATCGTCACGTTCCTCTACGCTCTAGGAGGCCGCCTTGAAGGAGCGGTGTGCTCATCAAGGGGGGAGAGCGTCTCGAGAGGATCGGCATCTTAAACGAGGCTGGACGCTCGAACCTGGGCTTGGAGCAGTGGCCCGGGGGGGGGACCACGGTGAGATCCTGTGTCAGAGAGCTCGCCTCAAGCGGCCATGTTGTCGCCATGGCGGGCGGGTGTCGCGCAAATAGGCGCCCACTTTCGCAAGCTCTTGCAGGACTTGGGGAATCCTACTCCCACATGAGAGACTCAAACGGGAGTGACGAGGTTGGTAAAGCTCAGGGTGGGAGT
>JANLFS010000008.1:46990-53745 GCA_024655925.1 Bacillota bacterium
CGCTTGCATTACCCGGCCTTTCAGAAGCTGTCCGATCTTTTCGAGATCGTCGCCGTCGCGGATCCGAACGAGGAGAGGCTCGGAGAATGGGCCGGCCGGCTCAATCTCGATCAGAGCGCAACATATGCCTCCTGGGAGGAGATGCTGCGACGGGACGATCTCGATGCCATCGACATCATGGTCCCGATCCCCGACAACTTCACTGTGACTGAGACAGTCGCCCAGAGGCTTTCGGAGAAAGGCAAGGTGAACAGAAGAGACCGGGGCATAATCTGCGAAAAACCCCTTGCCCCTACGATGGCGCAGGCGCGAGCGGCGAGGGATCTCGCCGAGAAATACCACATCCCGATCATGATTGCCGAGAACTACAGGTACAGCCAGGAGATTGATCTCATCAGGGACCTTGTCAGAACGGCCCGGGTGGGCCGGATCGTGTACTTCCTCCAGAACCGAGTACTTGACTTCCCCAACGACATGGTGGGGAACACGTTCTCCGCGAGAGAATGGAGGCAGCACCCGGATTTCCCCGGCGGGGCGTTCGCAGATTCTGCGCTCCACGACCTCGCAGCCCTCCGCCACATCTTTGGCGCAATCCGACAGGTTCACGCCTTCGGCCGCTCCCAGGAGGAGGATTTCTGCCCCTATTCCGTCATCATCGCCAACCTGCTTTTCGCGTCGGGCCTTCCAGGCCAGTTCGCGTTCTATTCAGCAGGGCGAGAGATGCAGCGCCCCCTTGTGGGATTGCGCATCTTCGGGACCGAGGGGATGATCTACCTGGAGGAGCGAAACGCAGGCGTGATCAACATCGCGCGAAACGACGGCACATCCGAACAGATTTCGTACGAGCCCCAGAAGGGGTTCGAGAACGAGCTGCTCAACTTCCACAAGGCGCTCTCGGGCGAAGAGTCTTTAAGCGTCACCCCGGAGATGGAGTTCGGGGACGTGAAGACGGTTCACAGCATACTCCGTTCCATAAGAGAAGAACGGGTGGTATCGGTGGACGAAACAACCAAGTACGGACCCCACCACGATGAGCGCGCGCAGCCTGAAGAGTGGTTCATACAGTAGCACCTTTCCCCGCTGAGGCGCACAACCCCCCACAACGAACCATACAATGCATCGAGCGATCCGGCCGGAGGGATCCGGCCGTTCTTCATTGTCAGGGGGTGTGCATGCCATGACTCTGCACCCTAGGGCGCCCGCCCCGTTCTTCGAGGCGGAAGCGGTTGTCGGGGGCCAGAGAACGCGGGTACGCCTGGAGGACCTGAGAGGCCGATGGGTAGTGCTGATGTTCTTCCCTTCGGCGTTCACATTCGTCTGACCGACAGAGCTGGGCGCGGTCGCGTCCATACAGAATAGGCTGTGGGAGCTTGGGGCCGAGGTTCTTGCGATCAGCACCGACTCAGTGTACGTGCACAAGATCGAAGGCATGATTTCGCCCAACGTCCGCCTTGTTCAATTCCCCGTGCTTGCGGACAGAAACGGGGCCATAGCAAAGATGTATGGGGTCTACAACTCCGACGCCGGCTGGGCCTATCGCGGCCTTTTCATCATAGACCCTCATCTCCGCATTCGGACGTTCATGGTCTACGATACAGACACCGGCCGGAGCACCCACGAGATCCTTCGGGCACTCGAGGCGCTTCAGTACGCGGACAGGACCGGACTGACAACGCAGGCAGACTGGGAACCTGGATGCGTCGGGATCAAGCGCGCCTGGGAGGATGTCGGGAAGTACTAGCGTTTTGCGCGCCTGTAATACTGTCACACCTCATGGCGCGACTGAGATAATGTCACCCATGAGGGAAAGGCAGGCCCACCCGCGTACGCCCCCAAACACCCTTAACCTGTATCTACTTCAACTCCAACTCCGAGAGCTTCTCCTGGGTGGGGACTCCGGTCTCCGGGTCCCAGCCCATCATGGCGTAGTAGGTGGAGATCGCCCGGTCCAGGACGTCGGGGTCGATTCTCTGCCCTTTTGAAGGCCCACCGGGCATAGGCTCGAACAGCCGCTCAGGAAGCGTGTCATGTTCGCGCCCAAAGCCCTCTCTCAGATTGAGAAGCCGAGCCATGGTGAGGGCTCGTTCTGAGGCTTTGAGAAGCTCCCAGAGGCTCGTGTCCCACCCAGTGGCGGCGCGGACTAGTTCAACGGTGTCAGTTACTGTGAGTGAACCTAAAGCTGGTCCGGCAAAATCGCATATTCCCAGGATGTTATCTAGTTGGCGCAGGAGTTGCAGGTACGCGACCATCCTGACCTTCCGAGGCCCGAGATCCAACGGGGACAGGGATTCCAGGATACCCAGAGGTGCTACGGAATTGAGGCCAAATCCCGGAGCCTGGAACACAGGGTCATGAGCAATCTCCATGTGGTCCGGTCCAGTGGGCGAGACCGCGTAGGCTAGACCCAACCCGACTTTGCCCCGGGGCTCGTGCATCCCAAGCTCCTGACCCTTCACGTGCATCACTAATCTCTCAGCACCACGCCCGATTACCTTCGCGGCAGCCAGAGCGCCTTCTCCCAGAAGCTTGCCGAGTCCACGCCTCTCGCAAATGGCCTCGACCATGGCGAGCATGGCGTCGGCGTTCCCGAACCTCAGTTCCACACCATCGGTGTCGTCCATTGTGAGAATCCCGTCCTCGAAGCACTCCATGGCAAACGCTATCGCGAGACCGGTGGATATGGTATCGATCCCATATTTGTTGCACCATTCGTTGCCCTTTGCGATTGCTTCGAGGTCCCGGACCCCACACGCGGACCCAAGTGCGGCTATGGTCTCATACTCCGGTCCGCCGTAAGCCGGGTCCACTTCATAACGGCCCGTGACCCGAACAGCCTTCTTACATTTGACGGGGCAAGCAAAGCAGCCTTCGCTCTTCTGCAGGATCGTATCGCGCATCCTTGGGCCGGATATGTCCTCCGCACCTTCGAACTGACCCTCGCGGAAATTCCTGGTTGGCAGAAGCCCCGTGGAATTCAGGGTCAGCACTCCTCTTGATGTTCCGATCTGGTTCCACTGGACACAGTTGGGATTCGTCTGCCATCGTGTGTTGAACGACCTGGCCACGTCCAGCACGCCACGCTTGTCGAAGAGCGGGATATCTCTTCTGATCCCCCTCACCGCAATGGCTTTCAGGTTCTTTGATCCCATGACGGCACCCATGCCGGTTCGGCCATTTGCGTGCTTGACGTTATTCAGGATGCATGCATATCGGACGAGCTTCTCCCCGCCCGGCCCAATGGTGGCCACACGAATGCGCTCGTCGCCCAGTTCAGCCTGGATCCGTGCCTGGGTATCCAGGGTCCCGAGCTCCCAGAGGCCGGATGCATCCCGCAGTTCAGCCTGGCCGTCACGGATCCAGAGATAGACCGGAGTCGACGACGCCCCTTGCACCACCACTGCATCGAACCCCGCGAATTTGAGTTCAGGGCCCCACCACCCTCCAGCCTCGGATTCCCCGTACGCGCCGGTAAGTGGGGACTTGGCGGCTACCGTGAATCTCGATGTGCCGGGCACCGGACACCCTGTAAGCACTCCCGTGGCAAACACGAGAATGTTCTCCGGACCCAGAGGATCCACACCCGGAGAGAGTTCCGACATGAGGTAGTGCAGCGCAAGCGAGCTGCCGCCAGGGTACTGCCGCCAGATGAGGTCCCCTGGCTGTTCCAGGGCCAGTGTCCTGGATGTGAGGTCCACTCTTAGTACTCTACCAACATAGCCGTAGCTCATCCTGTCCCCTCCGTTGCTGGAATTGCCGACCGCGCTCACCTCAGGCACCGGGACCGTCCTGCCCGAGAGCGAGACCGTTCGCTTCTCCACCGTCACTGCCATGCCTTTCTTTCACGGCACTTCGTGAACAGCTCGCGGATTCCTTCAACCTCCCCGCTCCAATGTTCTGCCAGCGAGCTGTACGCGGGAACGCGGGGTCATGATGACCCCGCGTTCCTGCATCCTGCTCGCGCCGTGCCCTCGTGTGATTAGGACTAGTTGGTCGGTGCCGCTGGCTGGACAAACCAACGGAACCCACGCCCCATCATTGTGGTCGGGCCCGGCTGGGTCGGCTGATAACCGAACCCAGCAGGGTGCCTGAACCCACCGGCCTTTCCACCCATCATGCTTCGGCCAATCATCCCCATGCTGCCGCGCCCGAACCCCGGTCTGCCGCCTTCAAGCATGGCCTTGAACCTGGCCGCCATTGCCTGCTTGAGGGCGTCCCCCTGCTCACTGGTGTAGACGCCGGCTGCGACCGCCTCATCAATGTACTTCTCGTATATTGCCTGGACCTTAGGCGCGAAAGCGGTTGGAGCGATGCCCGCCGCATACGCTATGGCTTCTACTCCCACTTTATCCGCCTTGGCCTTCTCGAGAATATCCTTTACTGATTTACCCTGCTCTTTGGCGAGCGCCGTCGCCGCGGCAAGTTCTCCGATGCCTGCTCCATCGAACATATACACCTTCAACTGATCCGCGGTGAGCCCTGTGATCTTGGCCCACACCGCAATCTCCTGGTCACCGAATGCGGCTGCCCCCATCCTACGTCCCCAGGCTGCCGAGGCCACCCCCGCAACGGTTAGAACCAGAATTGAGACCGCAGCGATTGTAATGAGCTTCTTCACTATTTGTCACGCCTCCTTGTCTTTCACATCTGAGCCTCTATCACTTAGGATGCGCGAGGCCGGTGAAAGTTCGAGGCGGCTGGGAACAGGCTGCCTCTCCCGCTAGGAGGAATCGCGTACTGCCGCGTACGATCCGAATGAAGAGATTGACCAGGGAGGGGTCGAACTGAGTGCCGGCACACCGCTCAAGCTCCGCAAGGGCAGCCTGGGGAGAAACCGGCGGTTTGTAGGGGCGTCCCTGGGTGATCACGTCGTAGGTATCTACGATTGCTATGATCCGGGCCGCGAGAGGAATCTCGTCACCCATCAGCCCGCGGGGATAGCCCGACCCGTCCCATCGCTCATGGTGGGAAAGGATAATCTCAGCGATGTGAGAGAGTTCGAAGGATGACTGGGCGATCCTGTATCCCGTCTCGGAGTGCTTCTTTATGACCTCCCATTCATCAGGAGTGAGGCTCCCTTTCTTGGTGAGAATGTGGCCGGGTATTCTTACCTTACCTATATCGTGGAGCGCGCAAGCCAGCACAATCTCGTCCAGCTGGCTTGGGGACAGGCCGATCGCCCGCCCCAGCTCGGTCGCAAGCTCCTGAAGACGTGTGGTGTGTTCTTCGGTCTCGTGGGTTCTCTCTGCGAGACTCTTTCGAAGGGAGAGAATCAGTGAATTCCTTGCGTCCGCCCCCTCGATGAGCTTGTTTCTATACATTCTTTCCTCTGCTTCCCGAAGCAGTATCGACACGCTGACAGACGCAGTATTCTTCGTCGCCGCCCCAAGCGCGATACTGAGTTGAATCGGGTCCGGATCCGCCTTCGCACATCCTTCCCGAATTCGGTCGCAGATCTCCAGCGCGGCTCTCTCAGTAGTGCTCGGCAGCACTATTACGAACTCGTCCCCTCCCCAGCGGGCAATGATATCCTCCCGCCTGCAGGCATCCCGCAGGACCCGGGCCATGTTCGCGAGCAGCCTGTCGCCGCAGTCGTGGCCGAGGGTATCATTCACAAGTTTGAGGCCGTTCAGGTCCCCCATGATGAGGCTGAGTGGCAGGCAGTCTTGGTTGTCGAACCGCTTCAATTTCTCTTCCAGATACGCGCGGTTGTGGAGCCCTGTGAGGGCATCGTGGAAGCTGAGAAACCTGATCTTCTCTTCCGCCCTTCTCTGATCCGTAACATCACGGAACACGCTGAAGAGTCCGCTGAATTCGCCCCGCGCGTCATACCGGGGCCGGTCCGACACGATGACTGTGCAGGTCTCGCGGTTCGGTCTTTCAACACGGATCTCGTACACCCCGGGCTGGACATGTGAGGCCTCGCATGTCCTGGCCCGAATGGCCGTGAACGTTTCCTCGTCCGTGAACTCGCTGAGGCTCCGCCCGACTAGTTCCCCAGGAGGAACCCCGAAGATCTGGTGCAGGGCGGGGTTTGCCAGGGTGAAGCGAAGATCTTGATCCAGGGCAGCAACGCCTTCCCCTTGGGTCTCTATGATGGCGCGATGGAGTTCCTCGCTCTGCCGGAGGCTCATCGCCATTCTCTCGATTTCCTGAACGCCGCCTTCCACCGATTGAAGAAGTCCGTTTATGCACCGTCCGAGCGTGGAGACCTCGTCGTCGCCGAACACCTCCACTCGGTTGCCCAGATCAGAGCTGCCGGCTATCCTGTTCACCGCCTGGCTCATCCTGCTGATACGGGACACGACTGCGGCATCGATGGCCGCCCCGGCCCCTGCCATGACGAATAGCCCCGCCGCAAAGAGAACACCGGCGAGGAGATCGACGGTCATCTGCCCCTGTCTGAGTATGTCGCGGGGGAGTCCGAGCCTGAGGATGAGCGTGGGTTCGCCGTAAAGGTCTTCGATGACCGAGTACCCCGCAACCGTATTGGGGTCCAGTGGCCTGACTAGCAACTTCGTTCCGTCAACAAGAAGAGCATCCCGGGCAGCCTGGTAGTCTAAGGGAAGGCTGGAACCATCCAGTACCAACAGGTCCAAATCAGACCCGGTGACGGCCGCAAGCGCGTCGATGAGGGTCCGGTCGAGACGGCGGACGAAAGTCAAAGTGCCCCGGGCCGGGGCAGTCGCTTCGCTGTTGGTGATGGCATGGGCGCAGATGAGCACCGGTCCGTCAGGCATAAGGAGGATCCCGCTCAC
>JANLFS010000009.1:0-23577 GCA_024655925.1 Bacillota bacterium
CCTGAGATTTCATCCAGATATTCGCCTGGTCGCGCAGATAACCGATCCCCAAGACAGCATCAAGTGGGCGGAAGAGTTCTGCCCCGATGTCGTTATATTCGATGAGGGTTGGGGTTCAACTGCGCTGAATTGTGGGTCCCGAATCGCGAAAGGCAACCCCAATACGGTTGTAGTCCTCGGGACGAACGCCGTGGAGACGGAGACCTACCGGCGGGCCCAGGCATGGGGATTCAACGGTCTTCTACCTAAACCCATTCAGGCGGAAAAGATCCGTGAGCTTGCGTACGGGCGAACGGACAACATACGCAGGTCAGGGAGCGCAGACCGCGAGTTTGGCGCAGGCATCCGGCCGAATGTCGCCAGGCAAGAAGTGGTCGTCTTCTATTCCCCGAAGGGCGGGGTAGGCAAGACCACACTGAGCATCAACTTCGCTGCGGCCTGTCTCGGGAATCGAGGCGCAGGCCTCCGTCCAGTGCTTCTTGACTTCGACCTCAAGGCGGACGTAGCGAAGATGCTCCAGATGAAGACATTCAACACGGTGTCCAAATGGGTTGATTACCTGGGCAAGTCTGTAGAGAGACAGGGATTGGAAGCCATCACGGCGCAGCATCCTTGCGGGCTGCCCATCATCCCGGGGATAAGGAGCCCTCTCGATGCCCAGGATTTGTCGCCGGATCTGGTCGAGAGCCTCCTTACTGCCGTCCGCAGGTACTATGATGTGGTGGTCGTGGACACGGGGCCTGAGATACACGACGCTTCGCTGATTGCTTTCGAGATGGCGACGCGCATCTTCATGGTAGGCACGGTGGACATAACGACGTTGCGGAACATCGCGGAAACCGAGGATCAGTTGAGGGTGTTAATGGTCGATCCAGGCAAGGTTTCTCTCGTGATGAACAGGTTGCCGGCGAAGCCGCACATCAGCATGCGGGAAATCGCCAACGTGCTCCCGTACCCCATTGTTGCGCGGATCCCGGAAGACCCCCAGGTTCAAATGGCCTGCAATGACGCGCGCATAGCGGTCACGGACTTCCCTGACAACCCGTTTTCCGCGGCCGTGAAGAAACTGGCGGGGGGAACTCTCCCCGTGCTGAACGAGCCGTTCGGGCCGAGGAGCTTCTGGTCGTTCGTGTGGCCGTTTCGCCGCCGGAAGAAGGAGGTGGCATAGTTGTCGAGATCACTTGTCAACGAACGATTGCAGCAAAGTCGTGGCGCGAGCGTCGCCGGGCGTGCCGTCTCCGTGCGGGGGGCGGAAGAGCAGCATGGTTCTTCCAACGAGATGACGCAGGGCATCGAAGATAGAGTGCGGCAACAGCTCATGGCCCGCGTGGACGCTCAGATGCTCTCAAAGAGGGACGATCCTGCAGTACAAATACAGATCAGGCGGCTCCTGGATGAAGCGATAGAGCGCGAGTCTGCCGGCCTGTCGCGAATGGACAGGGCCCGCCTGATCGAACGGATCATGGACGACGTTTTTGGGTACGGCCCGATCCAGGGCTTGATTTCAGATCCGGCCATCACCGAGATCATGGTGAACCGGTGGGATCAAGTGTATTACGAGAAGGAGGGACGGATATACAAGAGCGGCGTCGTTTTCAGGGACGAACAACATGTGAGGAACGTCATTGAGAAGATCGTGGCCCCGATAGGGCGGCGGATCGACGAGTCGAGCCCGATGGTTGACGCTCGCTTGCCGGACGGATCGAGAGTGAACGCAGTCATCCCGCCGCTAGCTCTGGATGGTTCATGCCTGACGATACGGAAGTTCGGCAGGGGATTAACCGTGAGCGACCTCATCCGGCTGGAGACTCTGTCGCAACGCGACGTGGAGTTCCTCGAGGCGTGCGTCAAGGGCAAGCTCAACATGCTGATATCGGGAGGCACTGGCAGCGGGAAGACGACGGTGCTAAACGTGTTGTCGTCCTTCATCCCAATGACCGAGCGAATCATCACCATCGAGGACGCCGCCGAGTTGAGGCTTCAGCAGGAGCACGTGGTGCGCCTCGAATCACGCCCGCCCAACATCGAGGGTAAAGGCGAAGTACCGATCAGGTCTTTGGTAAAGAACGCCCTCCGAATGAGGCCTGACAGGATTATCGTTGGCGAGGTCCGGGGCGGGGAGGCGTTGGACATGCTCCAGGCGATGAACACAGGTCATGAAGGGAGCCTAACAACCCTGCACGCCAACAGTCCGAGGGATGCCATTGCAAGGCTGGAAGTCATGGTTTTGATGGCGGGACAGGAGCTGCCTCACAAGGCTATCCGAGAGCAGATCGCCTCATCTATAGACCTGGTTCTCCAGGTGGCGAGGATGCGAGATGGCTCAAGGAAGATCGTGGAGATCTCTGAGGTGAAAGACCTAGGCGAGGATAGCCAGGTCGGTATCCAGAAGGTTTTCGCCTTCCAGGAGACGGGGGCGGATGCCTCCGGCAAGGTCAACGGATTCCTGAAGCCGACAGGGTGTGTCCCCGCCTGTCTTGAGAAGATGGCGTGGCACGGAGTCAAAGTAGACACATCCGTATTTGGAGGGAACGCTGCATGAACCTGAATCTGATGGCAGGGTTCGTGTTCGCCTCGGTTCTGTCGCTATTCATGGGGATTGCCACAGTGAGAAGGAAGGGTGCCGATAAGATCCGGGCTGCGGTGAGGCCGACTATTGACGACTTCCTGGCCGAAGACAAGAGCTTGCAGGTGAAGACAAAGAGGTTGTCCTACGTCAAGTCCCTCGAATCGGAGGCGTTGAAGGCGGGCCTGAACATCAAGGGCTCGCATTTCATCGTGGTGGCTCTCCTCGCAGGCTCCGGTGCCTTTCTTCTCGCGCTCGGGCTTACGGGCGACTGGAGGATAGCGGTGTGGGCGACTCTCGCCGGAGCGCTAGCTCCGAGGTGGTGGCTGGCTCTCCAGAAGAGGCGGCGCGCGGATGCCTTCATAAAACAGCTTGATGGGGCGCTCGGGGTGGCGGTCAGCGCCCTTCGCGCGGGAGCGTCCTTGGCGCAGGCGATCACTCAGGTAGCGGAGGCTGGGATTGATCCGGTATCCGAGGAATTCGAGAGGGTAGACAAGGCGGTAAAACTGGGGTTGACGCCGATGGAGGCGATCCAAAGGATAAGAGACAGAGTGGACTGTCCGGACCTCGATCTTGTGGTGGTGGGGACCCAGATCATGACCAGGACCGGAGGCAATCTGGTCCAGGTGTATGAGAACGCCGCGGAAATGGTGAGGGAGAGAAGAGCGTTCAGGGAGTCCATGAGGGCGTACACCGCTCAACCCAGGCTCAGCGCGGCGATTGTAAGCCTTGTGCCCATCACGATGACGCTGCTTGTAAGGGCGCTGAATCCCAACTACTTCGCGCCCATGTGGAGAACGGCAGGCGGCAAGGCGATTCTCATCATGTGCTTCATGAGTATTGTCGTCGGCTGGTTCGTAGTCCAGAGGGCGGTGTCGGTGGAGGTGAGCTAGTTGGGCCCGTTGCAATGGATGGCCTTCCTGGTCTTCTGCGCAATCACCATGCTCGCACTCTACATCGACTCAGGTCGGAAAGGGCAAGGGAAGCTGGCGGAAAGGATCAAACATGACTGGCGCGATCAGGTAGAGGAGAACTTGGCCTCAGGGAACGCCGGGATTCCCCGGGGTTTTCTCAAGCTGTTTGAGCGGTTGGCCAAGGCGATCATGCCTATGCACGCCATTGACGATATCAAGCGCCGGCTGATGTACGCGGGAAACCCGAGAAGGATCACCCCGGAGGAGTTCTACTCGCTCAAGTTGGCGAGCGCGGCCGTGGTGTTTGGTTTGACCACCACGCTGCTGCTTATTAGCGCGGGGACGAGGACGTTCGCGCTGGGCATTGCGGCTGGAGCGCTAGGGTACTTGCTGCCGGACATCTTGCTGAACAGGCTCGTGGCAAAGCGCAGGAAGGATATTGAGAGAGGCATCCTCTCGTTCGTGGACATGCTTGCCCTCACGGTTGATGCCGGGCTCAGTCTCAACGACGGGATAAACCGCGTGTGCGACTTCTATGGCGGGGAGCTCGCGGGCGAATTCGGGCGCACCCTAAAAGAAATCCAGATGGGCCGACCGTTCAGCAAGGCGTTTGAAGACCTCGGGGAACGCAACGGGGTTGATGACCTGAGGCTGCTCACAACAGCCTTGATTCAAGCCGAAAAGCACGGCACTCCGATTGCCGGGGTGCTGAGAGACCAAGGAAAACAGTTGAGGCAGGGAAGGCGAATCAGAGCTCAAGAGATGGCGCAGAAGGCGACGGTGAAGATTCTGATTCCCGTCGTTTTCTTCATGTTCGTGCCACTGATGGTATTGCTGTTAGGCCCGGCTGCGACGAACCTCTTCAAAGCCTTAGGTCTGTAGGTTGTGGGCGAAAGGAGGGAAGGGATAATGGTACCCCTGATTAGTCGTGTGTGGAACCGGATGAGAGGGAGGATGCAGGATCAATCCGGGCAGAGCATGGCTGAGTACGCCATGATACTTGCTTTGGTGGTTGTGGCGATCCTGGCGACTCTCACCAACCTGGGCGTCGCGATTCAAGGCGTGTTCCAGAACATCATAACCAAACTGGGAGGCTGAACCACAACCGATCTGGGGACGGGGCGTTGCTCCGCCCCCATTTTTTTTGGAGGTGGTTAATTATGAAGCGCGCCAAAGACCGGAAGTCTCTGGGACAAGCCATGGTCGAACTTGCGCTCATAATGCCCTTATTGGTCTTCCTCCTGATGGCGATTGCAACGCTCGGCATAGCCGTCAACTCGAAGATCGCTGTGACTGGAGCGGCCAGAGAAGCAGCCCGCGAATACGCCATCTATCAAAGCGTGAGCAGGATGCGGAGCAGGGCCGAAGAGTTTCTGATAGGCAGCGTTACTGCTTCCGAAGAGGATATCGCAGGGCACTACACCGTGACACACAGGGTTGACGGTGACTATGTGACGGTCACGGTGACGTATGAGCAACCAGTCTACGTCCCCGGCCTGATGGTTCTCCTCGGCGGCGGTTGGATGAGCGACCGCATGCCCTTGACGTCGAGCGCTACGTTCAAGATCGAGCCCAATTAGGTGCAAGCCGATGTTAGGAGACGAACGCGGTAGCGTAACGGCGATGGGCGCCATGGTCGTCGTGGCAGCCCTGGTTTTTGTCGCGTTTCTGTTCGACCTCGGACGGGCCTGGGTTCTTCGGGCAAGGCTCCAGGCGGCCACGGATGCGGCTGCGCTCGCAGCGGTTCAGCAGGTGTCTGTGCGAGTGATTGTGACGGAGGAACCCATTGGAGACGGCGAGGTTCGGCAACACAAGCGCCTTGAGGTGGAGTTGGATCCGGATGACGCCAGAGACGAAGCCCGGAATGTGCTCCTCGAGAACGCGAGGCAGTGGAAAAAGAGGGAGCCTGAGGGAGATGTCATTGTGCCGGAAATCGTCCGAGACAGGATCAGGTACGACGACACGACCGTGAGATACGAGCTCGAAACGAGAGCCCAGATTCCTTCGCTCCTCATCGGGCCCGTAAGCGCGCTTGTGGGGAGGACGGCGGCCAGGCATCTGAACGTGCGGTTTACTTCGGAAGGCGCCGTCCGTGTGAGTCCAGATGATTAGGGGGAATCGGTCTTGAAACGGCAAGTAGCAGTTCTTGCCCTCAGTGTATTCCTGGTGGCGAGCCTTGCGGGGCTCGCTTCTGGCATGGGGGAGAATTGGTCGGAATCGGGGTATGAAGGCTGGGGTGGAAGGCACGCGAACGCTGCCTTGGGCAACGAGAGCACGGAGATCGTCGCGGGCGTCTTGGCCAATGTGCAGAATCTTACGGGCCGCGGCTGGAACGAAAGCGCACTCGCTTACCGAGCATTCAGGGATCTATGCAGGATTGTTGGGGCGAACGGGCAAAGGCTCTCCAACCTGGTGGATGAGGCGGACCGGTACGAGTTCTGGAAAACACAGGGGGTCTACGAGAACTACACCGCCCGGGAAAGGGCGTTCCTCAATAAGGCGGTACTGCCAGGTATCCTGTCCGGGCTTGTGAGTCGGGGTAGGGAAGCCATGGCGTCGGCAAGTCTCGCCGGACTGAGTATGCTGAGTAGCGCGTTGAAGTCAGTGGCCCCCGACTTGGCGGATGCGCTGGCGATGTTCCGCGTCCGAAGCCAGTATCCCGGTTTCTTCAATGGAGGGAGGAGCGGTGGCGCAGGAAGCGGAAGGGGCTGGAGCGAATCTGAAGGGGGCCATCATTGGAGAGAGGGCTACTCCGCACGAAACGCGGTGACTCCGCACGGAGGAAGCATTGAACCCCCATGGCGATTAGACCCAATTCTGGAGCCGAAAAAGGACCCAACCCCTGTGCCATGGTCGGAGGATACTGGCAGCGATGGTAAGGGCTCTGGGGGCGGTGGGCATAACGGTGAAGGTTCCTACAGCACGCGTATTCGTCTGACCAAGTGAGGGGGGGGCGACACTTGAGAGTGCCACTCGCGTTGTTGGTGGCGTTGCTGATGGTCTGCGGTTGCGCGATACAAAACAACGATCCGGACCCGCTATGGGAGAAGGCGAGAGCAGTTCGTGGAACTGAGTCGCAACCGGAGCTCCAGCCTGTCAAGGAGCCACCCGAGAAGACTGCTCAAGGGAAACCTGCCGGAAAGGCCGAAGCCCAGAAGCCACCCGGCGGTGCCGGCGGGAACCAGTCCCAGGAGTACCAACGGGAAGCGGCAGCAAAGAAGGCGGAGGCTCCCCAGGATAATGCCACCGATTTCAGCCTCGAGTTCAAGAGCCGATTCCGGCAGGAAATGCTCGGCTACATCAACGAGGCCCGAAAGGAAGCGGGGGTGAAGGCGCTTGAATACTGCCTTGAGGCCGATGTGGTGGCAGAGGCCAGGGCAGCCGATATGGTGAAACGCCGATATTTCTCACATACGCCGCCAGAAGGGCCCAATTTCCGCGGCCTCCTAACGGACGCGGGACTGCTCGGGAAACACTTCACCGGCAGCGGAGAAAACATACTTCAAACAGGAAGCACGGACTACGCCCGATTGTGCAAGCAGTGCCATGATCACTTCATGAATAGCCCCGGCCACAGAGAAAACGTCCTGGACCCGAGGTATAGTGACATGAGCATCGGAGTGGCCAAGGGCCACCTAGACGACCCAGGGTCCGGGGCCACGGTTGTGCAGATATTCCTAATTAGGGCTGCGGCGCAGTAAGACCCTCCAGGGGCCGTGTTGGGGGTCGCTTATGTTGAGTGTAGGCGAGAGCGCGCGGATTCAGATCCCGCGCTCTCTGCTTTTCAGGGAAGAGGGGTGGATGATGACCGGACTACTTGCGATCCCGATGCTTGGCTTGGTGATCTTGATTCACGAATTGGGTCACGCGGCGGGAGCGGTATCGTGCAACATGCGGGTCGACGAGCTCATCATTGGGTTCGGCCCCAAGATCGGGCAATGGACGTTCCGGGACTTATTGGTAACGCTTAGGGTGATTCCAGTCGGTGGCGCTCTCAGCATAGACGATGGTGAGTATGAGCGGGCAAGTGTCGCAAGGAAGCGGATTTGCCTTCTTGCAGGCCCAGCGACAAGCATGTTAGGAGGCTGGATGCTGTGTGTCGCGGGGAAGTTCGCGGCTACCGTTGGCAAGGGCAGTCTATGCTCAAGGGTCACTGATAGCGTAGCATACGCCACTAGACTTACAGGACTGCTGGTGCCCGGGACCGCGGAGGCTCTCATTGGCGCCGCTACCGGGACGCCGGCGGAATTCGTGGGACCTTTAGGGCTTGCGGGATGGATGAACAGCCTGGACGTGGTAAGCCTGCCCGTGTGGCTTGTGCTGGCTGGAATCATCTCTGTTGGAGCGGGACTGTTCAATCTGTTGCCGTTGCCTCCGCTTGATGGCGGCCGGGCGCTAGTGGCAAGGGTCGAAGAGAGGTTGGGAGTGTGCCGCCTTGAGCTGCTCGAGAGAATGGGTATTGTGCTGGTAGCAGCGTTGGGAATCGTCGTCGCCATAGGCGACCTATTTGAGATCGTCTTCTGAATGGGAGGAGGAGAATGGTGTTCAAGATTGGCATTGACCTGGGATATGGGTTTGTGAAGGGCGTAGACACAATAGGCTCAAAACTATGCTTCCCATCGGTAGTCGCTCGCGGGAGAAAGCGGCAACTAACCAGCCTCTTTGGAGGAGCCGTGAAGGAATACGAGGTTGTCCTGAACGGGGAGGCGTACGCCGTAGGCGAGCGGGCCCTGCGCGGCGGGGATGCGACACGGGCGTTTGGCGAAGATCGATATGAGCATTTCTCTTCACCGGTGTTGCTGGCGACTGCGCTCGCCATACTGACCAAAGGTTCTGGGCAGCCGGTACATGTCGCTACGGGACTGCCCCTGAGTTACTATGCGGTTCACGGCGAGCGATTCCGGGACATGATCTTGCGAATGGCGGATGCCCGCGTGGAAATCCCCGGGTTATACGAGGGGACTCGACGGCTGAATATCGGGGACGCGACGATATATCCGCAAGCTGCGGGCGCGCTTTGGTCCTACCTTTTTGACGAGAATGGGAGGATGACAGATCCCGCGTATGTGGCCCAGGGTGGCTTGGTCGGCGTGGTGGACATCGGATACAAGACGACTGACTACTTGTTGGCCGATCTCGCAGGCCTTGAAATCCTGGAAGAGCTGTCCGGCACTATCAACATGGGCATGTCCGACATTTTCAAGGAGGTGCAATCGGAGATTCAAGGGGAAACGGGACACGTCGTCGACCTCCTAAAAGTGGAGGGGGGCGTCCTGACCGGCCGTCTGTGGTTCATGGGCAGGGAGATTGATGTTGCGGCCAAGAGCGAGCGTCTCGGCAAGAGAGTGGCGGAAACCATAGCCGATAGGCTCATGCTAGCGTGGCGGGATCAGCGGCGATTCCTGCGGTGCCTTTACGTTGCAGGGGGTGGAGCAGCCACGCTGGCGCACTACCTCGAGACAGGCGACAGCCCGGTCCAATGTATTCCCGACCCCCAATACGCGAATGCGCGTGGCTTTGTATGCGCTGCTGCCGTGAAGGAGAGAAGGGCAATGCTGGCGGCCGTGCGAGGCACGACAGGGCACAACTCCCCGGTAGAGAAACTGGCCTAGGCGAGGACAAGGAAACGGCCTGTGGAGCAGGAATAATGGCACGGCGTGCCACCAACAGGGAGTAAATGGCAATCCAGGCGGAGCGCCGTGGCACGCCGTGCCAGTTGCCCTGCTAAAGTGGCGATTGGTAGGATCAGGGGGAATGGCACGGCGTGCCACTCTCCCTGCTAGCACCCATGATTGAGGGCGGGGTGTCAGGATGAAGTACAGGATCCAGTTTGAAACGGATGACCCGCTGATCCAGGAGGCCTTGGCAAGCCGAGACAAGGCAGCAAAAGTCGTTGAGGCCCTGCGCTCATGGACACGACTCGTGGACGCGCTGCGGGCCATCGATATTCGCCTTGCCAATGTGGAGGCTAAAACCGAGAACCTGCTTGAGAGCCTGAAGGCAGGATTGGTGAGGGCGGTCGACATTCCTCCGATAAATTCACAGAACGACTACAGTAGCGAAGACGAGCTGATGGCGAAAGCGTACAGGCTGATCGAGAGTGGTGAAAACTTCGGCAAGAAGAAGTCGGTTGTGCCACAAGGCAACGGGGAGGGGGCCAGGAGATGAAGAGGGTGAAACATAATATCGCACGGGTCGAGCAACCGAAAGCGCGGCCTTATGATCCCCGGGCTACATTTGAACGCCTCGCCCTGTTGACCGCTGGTATCTCGTATGAAATTGCCTACGCGAAGAAAAGGCTGATGGCAGATGAACGGGCCAGGGCAAAGGCTGCCGGCCTACGATGGGAGCAAAGTGGCCCGGTGAGCAGTACCGCGACGTTTCTTTCTGATCCGAGAGGGGTCATTTTCAGACTGGGGAGTGTGCCGCCTTCGGTCAACGACGCCTTCCAGCCTGCAATTAAAGGTGAGCCTCGGATATGGACCGTGGTCCAGGATTGGTGGTTCGATGAAATAATGATGGCCCTGTGCCATGCCGAGCCTTCAGACAAGCGCAATATCCTTCCGCTACGGAGGCCGGCGGCCGTTGTACTTCAGTACAACATGACAGGGCGCACGAGGGACATGAACAACTACATGGTAGAGAAGGCAATCCTCGACGCCCTGGTGTACGCCGGAGTCATCGTTGACGACAGTGCCAGGCGAGTCCCCGTCATCGGGCACATAGAGCAGTTCAGATCCTCCGGAACTGTCCCCTCAATTGACCTTGCTGTGCTCGAAGAAGAGGAGAGCGTGCAGCAGCTGATAGCGAGATACAAGAGCTACTTCGGGCGGGCACGGCACCTTACCTCTGTGGGGCACAGGTCTCAAACGGCCAGACGGGCGGGACCAACGATAGGCGACAATAGAGAAATGTATGAGATGTATAGACCGGCGTGGACAGACAAACACCGGGCGGAGGAGGGCGAGGGGCAAAACAGCATACCAGGGCAGGAGTGAATAGTGTGCGGCGCGGTCACCTGAGGCAAGACGGCAAACCCTTGGGGCCGTTGCCCCAGTGGAGTATACACACCCCCCGGAGCACCACGGGTGGGGAGGGGGGCAACGGGCCGGGAAAGCGAGGTGCGCAGAGAGGGAAGACAACAGGCGGCGCAGGGACGGCCCGGAGGGGGCGGTCGCGGAGAAGCGGGAGCCAGGCAGCGCGCGTGGCGGACAGGTTGCGGGCTGCAAAACCGTCCAGGGAGGCGGCAAGAAGAGGTGGTATCGGAAGGTGGGGAAACGAAGAAAGGGATAGCGAACGGCGATGACGGAGCTGGAGGCGAGGATGCAAGAGGGCGGGTTGTGGACGAGGGGATGAGCGGGGAATTGTTGGAGTCGGCCATCTGCCGGGTTGTGTGGGAGAAGCGGGCGGTTACGGTGTCTGCGCTCTACGAAGTCTTCGGAGGAGTAAATCCGCGAAGAATAAGGCGGGCGATCCAGCGGCTGGAGCGCAATGGCCGGGTCATAGTCCGAAAAAAGAACGACAGTGAAGGCTGGAGGCCAAGGTCACGCTATTTGGTCTTGGGGGCAAGGGGATTGAGATTCATCGGAGTAACGGATGCAGGTTCTGCGCACAGGTACAGGGACGCCCCCCGTGCTGAACGGATACTCTACAGCAACCGCATAGCGGAGAGGTTCATAGAAACGGGCCTTCCCCGCGAGATGTTGATGGACCGGAATAGCGCGCTCGAAGCGCTGGGGTTGCAGTCGGCGATGACTCCGCTCGACTGGGCGATTGACGCCCCCCAAGGGGTCTACACCGTTCACGTCAAGACCCCAAACAACGGCAAACGCTTGTGGACCACCATACGAAAGTGCGTCTGGTTAAACAGGGTTGCCGGCCACATTGTCGTGTGCTCTGACGCCAATGGCGTGACGGACGAGCGGAGGCGATATCTTGAGTCGCCGAAACGCCCCATCGCTAAACATATCCATGTCATCTCGTTCGAGAAACCCGAGGATGTGCGGGACGTCGTGGACAACCTCATTAAGCCCAAGGCCTGGCGCAACCAAATCGCGGCAGCGTTCTACTGCCACTGTCCCGCGGACATAAAGTATTCGGTTCCCTCCGAAGACGAGGCAGGGCCCATCGCGTGTCGGATTCAGCACGAAAAATGCGGCGCGTGGATGGCCGGAGACCTCCGCACCTGGGACGTCGCCCTCGCTAATGCGGCTAGGGAGTGGGATCCGGTGAGCGCGCTCACTACATACGGCACCGACAGACTTGTTCTCCTGGTCAGGGATTTCAGAGACGCCAGAGCGAAAGCCGCCAGCCTCGGATGGCGCGAGCACATTTGGTGGGCTCTTGCCAATGCGTCATCGGGCAGATCGCTGTTCTGTGTAAAGAACGAGAATCTGGTGGTGCCCGATCTCGCGGCAGGGGACAGGAGTGGTGAGAGGCGGCGCGTAGGATAAGCCAAGTCAAAGAGGGAGAAAGAGGGAAGGAGGTCTGGCAGGAGGTGAAGACCCTGCTGGCCGGGGCCGCACTTGCAGCCGCGTCAGCCTCGGCTTTTGCGTATTACTGGGGCCATCCCTTCACAATGAGATGGCCTTTCGTCGTGCTTGCGGTCATGTCTGGCATCCTCACGCTATCGGGATCCCTGAAGTGCGACGCAAAAGCGCGGGTCTTCGGCGGCATAGGTCTGGTGCTGTGTCTGGGCGGCCTGGGCGGGGCGGAGATATTCCGCCTACTCAACCCCATTCTTACGGCGAGACTCAACGCAGGCCAAATGACCGAGGCAGAGGCACGCTTATTCAGGTCCACCGCTTCGGCATTGCCAGCCGTGGTTCTGGCCGCAGGGTGGCTCTGGGCATCGATTGGAAGGCTGCAGCAGCACACTGGCGAGCCTCCGCAACCGAGGATACCTCGAACCGTGAAAGAGCCTTTAGACATTGAAGTCTGCAGAACTCGGAGCGGGCCGCTCATCCTGAAGCACATGGATCGCTACACGCACACCTTGGTGGTCGGGACCACAGGCACCGGGAAAACGAGCCGTGTGCTCAAGCCGATGGTCTACCAAGATCTAGAGGCGATTGCCGCGGGCCGCAAGGCGGGTATCACGATAATAGAGCCGAAGGGCTCGTTTGCTGCGGATGTGGCAGATATGTGCCGCAGCATGGGGATTCCATGCACGTTCATCAATCCTGAAGACGCAAACACTGCGAAGTTCAACCCGTTGGAGGGCGAACCGGAACCTGTTTCCGAGATCATGAGGACGGTCCTTCGGTCTTTGTTTGGACGGCAGGAAGCGTTCTTCCGGTTGAACCAGGAAGTAATGGCAAGGAACACGGCACTGCTGGTCAAAGAGGTATACGGCGAAGAGGCCACCATGGAACACATGATCAGGGTGTTGCGCGACAGCGCCCAAATGGCCTGGGCTGTGAACCAACTGCGAAAGAAGCGTGGCGACACAGCCGCCGTCGTCCAGTATTTCTCGAAAGAGGTCATGGGTGAGCAGCAGGACAAGATACAGCAGTTCACCCTGGGCCTTCGCCAGCAGTTGGAGGACATCACGAACAACACGCTGATGAGGCGCGTCCTCCTTGGCAAGTCCGATGTGGATCTGCATCAGCACCTGTCTCAGGGTGGGGTCCTCGTGGTGAACACCGCGATGGGCGCCCTGGGGAAACTGGGCGACGTGTTTGGCCAGTTTGTGGCGCTTCACGTCCAGAACGCCGTGTTCAGCAGGCCGGGGCCGGAACATACGCGGACACCGCACATTCTTTACATTGACGAGTTCCCGAGGTACCTGAACCCGGACTTCGAGCGGATGCTCTCCATCGGGCGGGAATACCGCTGTGGCGCCGTTCTCGCGATCCAGACGATAGCGCAGTTGAAGACGGAAGACTCGGGCAATCTCCAGGAGCGTGTGCTCGAAACCTGCCGCAACAAGATAGCGCTGACACTCGGGTCGAATGCCGACGCTCAGTTCTTCTCCAGGGAGTTCGGCGAGTACATTGCGCGAAAGGAGCAGGATTCATACAGGTACCAGAGCGACGGCTTGTTCACCATGTTCAAGCCCGATTCCGTGAAGTACGCGGAGAAATCGGAGCCCGTCTTCCCCTACACAATGCTGATGAGGCTCGAGCCCTTCACTGCCGTGGTTCAGATAGTGAGAAACGGCCAGCCGATTCCCGCAGTTCTCGGGAACCTCAGTCTGTCTCCCTGGGACGAGGCCAGGAACCGGGCCAAGGACCGAGGCCTCCGGTTCGACTTCAGGTACGAGACCAAGACTAAAGGCCAGAAATCGGCTCTGGTCGCGACTCCCGAAGAGACGGCGCACAGTCATGCGTCTAGGTCTGGGCCGCAGGCTCCGGCTCCCCAGAACGGCCTGAGCATCACATATCCCACCGGCGACATGGAGAGCTTCATGCCTCCTCCCAGTACCGGGGCCTCGATGGGACAACCCTTACAGAATGAAGCGATGGCAAAGACTGACTCCTCCGAGTGCGTCAAAGGCACAAGCCAGTCCAGGGAATTGACTCTGCCTGGGATGAGCGAGAAGGCAGGCGAAACAACGGCCGCGGCGACAAACTGAGGCGAAACGACGGTTAGAGCGTCAAAGAGGGGGAATCGCGTTGGACGAACGCAGGGCCTGCGGGAAGACGTTGCTGAAGCCTTCTCCAGTGTGTCGGTGGTGCAAGTCGCTCATAGCTAATCCTGAAGCGGGGCGGCTGGCGAGCTCTGCGCAGCGGCTTGGAGCTTGCCTGCTCGACAGCATAGCTGGCTGCGGCGTCAGCCTGGGGCTGATGCTCATGGGCGGAGTGCTCGGCGCTCCCGCCGGGTCTGACGCCAGTATTGCGATGGCCCTTCTCACCGTCCTTGTGGGTTCGCTGGCGATACAGTGTTACTTCTGGTCACAGGGCACATCCCTGGGAAAACGCCTTCTGGGGCTGACGATCTACACGGTAAACGGCGAAAGGGCAGGCTTCCTCACCGTGTTGCTCCGGGACACGATAGGAAAGACTGTGAGCGGGTTTGTGTTCAGTCTGGGTTTCCCGTGGCTCCTGTGGGATCCGTGCAGGGAATGCTGGCACGACAAAATACCCGGGACGCTCCTCCTGGCCAAGCAATAGGCGCAGCAACCCATTAGGACTCAACGGGCCGGGCAGGCGACGACGCTTGCTCGGCCCTTGTCGTTTAAGGGCCATGGCCTGGGATGAAGCCGTAGCCGCGATGCACTCACTAAGCGCCCGGAGGGCTTTGCAAAGCGTACTCATCGCGGAAGCCGCGGCTGTACTGGGAAGACTGTACTGCTGCCTATGCTACGGCCTATGAGGACCCATCGGAGAATTAGTAGGTGATGATTGTGCCGCGCCCTTATCAGGAGGATCAGGTTGCAGGCGCACCAGGCGGCCCCGGGGAGTCCCGGCAGTATCCGGGATGGCTGTCGCCGCCGTCTGGAGGCATGTTCGGCGGGGGATTGTTGTTGCGTGCCTCACCCCATTGGCGCCGCTGATTGTCCAGAGATGCGCGGGGTGCCTCGTATTCATGCCACAACCCGCCACGGCTTTGAAGCCAACGACCCGGGAAGCCGTCGGGCGGAGACGGGGCGCCTTAGGGGAAGGCGCCTGGCAGGATATACCGGCAAGCACCTCGAGTGGTTGAGAACAGGAACCGCTGAGAAGCGGCCGTGAAGCTCCCGATGTGACCTCTATGTGATGGGGGCCTCTCTTGGGGAGGGCCCCGTTTCTATCAGCTACGGCCATACAACAGGGGAGGGACGACCATGCTCCGGCACAGTCGAATCCATACACGCAATCAAAGGAGGCGGTACATGGCGAAGCGTCGTCGCCAGTTTCGGCGCTGGGTCGGGAAAGTGGATCCGGCAATCCTGGCGATTCGCTGTGAGGGTGGGCGCATACGGCGTCAGCCTCCCCGCCCGATGGAACTCAGCGAATCGGACTTCTGGCGCCCGCGTGTCCTGGGGAGGCTCGCCAAGTGGAACGGGACGTGCGCGCACTACCTCTGTAGAGGTCCAAGATTCCGGGATCGCAGGCACATTGCAAAGGCCGAAACCAGGCGCATGGTGTTGGAGGCGCTCGATCCGCAGTAGCGTGGTTTCGATGTGGAGGTGGTATCTTTGGCGGAAACAGACCCGGTGGGCCATGTAGCATCAGCAATGAGCAACGGATCCATGAGAATCGCCGTGCAACCAATAGTTTCGTTGGTCACGGGAAGCGTGCTTGGGTACGAAGCTTTGATGAGACCTCCGGCGCCATACCAGAATCCGCAGGCGTTGCTCTCGGCCGCCCTTGGATCCGGGTGTCTTCAGGAGCTTGAAGTCGAGGTCTGCCGGAAAGCCGCCAGGGCGGTGCTCGACCTGTGTGACGGGGCGAAGTTGTTCGTAAACCTTACCCCCGAGACCTTTTGCGGAGGATTCCTGCGCTGCGCGAGGGCCTTGCGGGCGCTGCCTCCGGGCCGGGTCGTCGTCGAACTGACCGAGGCCTTCCCCTACGACGCCAGGATCCGGGCAGCTGCGGCCCTGTGGCGTCGCGATGGGTTCAGCCTGGCCGTGGACGATGTGGCGAGCGGATTCTCAAGGCTCCTGGCGGTCGGAATGGTGAAACCGGACTATCTCAAGATTGACCGGGAGGTCGTGAAGGGTGTCGCGGACGCGACGTGGCGAGGTGTGGTGAAGGGTGTGGTAGCGCTGGCCCGTGAGATAAAGGCGTCCGTCATAGCGGAAGGCATTGAGACTGCGGAGGAGATCCGGATCCTGTTCGACCTCGGTGTCGAATGGGGACAGGGATACCTTATTGGGGGGCCTTGCCAACCGGAAGCGGCGAAGCGCCTCCAAGTAGATCGTGCCGCCCCGAAAGCAGTTGCTTCCGCTTGACAACCGAACAGGAGGACGATTGCCAAATGAGCGGCGGTACCATGTTATACGCCGGGAGGCTCAGGCCGTATGTGATTGGCGCGACGACGGGCACGCTCCTCCCGATGGTGTTCGGCGCAGCCGCACCCCGTTCAAAGAGAAGCTGGTTCGACGCAGCGGCAAGATCCCGTTGGGAACGAAAATGAGAGGACGTGCCGACCGTCAGGCCGAATCATAAGGAGAAGGGAGGGGTAGCCGGATGGCACATGCTGCCAAACGCGATACCGTTGGGGCGGCTGTTTTTCGTAGAGAACGTCGTGACGGTGACAAAAACGTGATCGCGCTGCTATATGCCAAGAGTAGTGAGACAATGCCCGAGGTAGAGGACAAAAGCGTCACCTTAACGGTGACTTCACCTCCCTACTGGAACGCCATCGACTATGATCGTCACGCTGAGAACCCTGGCCAATCCTACCGCACGCGGGGATACTCGAACGGCTTTGCTGACTACCACTCCTATCTCGAGTGGGTTACGGGGATATTCTCGGAGACTCTCCGCAAGACGCGGCCCGGAGGGTACCTTGCTGTGGTGGTGGGCACCGTCCTTCTGCGTGGGGCGGCGTACCCGGTGCCTTTCGACCTCGTGGGAAGGCTCACCGAAGCCGGCTGGCTGTTTCACCAGGACATCATCTGGCACAAGACGACGGCCGGAGTCAAACGCGCCGGAGTCTTCATCCAGCATCCCTATCCGGGCTACTACCATCCCAACATAATGACCGAATACATCCTCGTCTTCCGCAAGCCCGGGGACCCTGTGTACAAGGGGGTTTCCAAGGTGCAACGACCGCCGGCGAGGTATGAACTGGGCGCTCTATTCACCAAGGAGATCGCTAACAACGTCTGGCATATTGCCCCCGTGCCTCCCGGGGCCCTGGAGCACCCTTGTCCCTTCCCTGAAGAGATACCCTACAGGCTTGCGCAGTTGTACTCGTACCCGGGCGATACCGTTCTGGACCCCTTCCTGGGGTCGGGCCAGACGACGAAAGTGGCGTTTGCCCTCGGAAGGAACGCGGTCGGCTACGACGTAGTCGAGAAGTATGTCGAGTGCGCCTTCCGGCGTCTGGACGAACCCCTGGCGGTGAGGCCGGAGCAACTTGTGGCCGAATTCAAGAAGGTGCCTCTGGACGCCCCTCTGGGATACGGAGGCAGGACGCGTCGCGCCGGGAAGACGAGGCACGGCTGCGGCTTGAGCGCCCGCAACACCTCAAGAAAGGGTGACGGCGGTGTTCGATTTAGAACGCCGTGAGTTTCTCAAGTTTCGCGACCGGCTGACCAGCCTGCCGGATGTGCGCGATCAGATGGAGCGGGCTATTGAGGAAGTCTTTTGGGATTACGATACCGCGTTGCGGGAGAACCGGTTTGTTGTCGGTGGGGCAATCGAGTTCATCGTCGGAGCGGCGCTCAGGGCGTGTGACGTACGCGTCCGGCATAAGGGAGCCCTGAAGACCGATCTCGATCTCATTCTTGAGGAGAATGAAAAGAGTGGCTATTCCTTGAAGGCCGTGCTGAAGGCGACCAACACGAGGCTCATAAATGTAATGGGGGCCGCGCCGACGCTGGAGCGGTGGCTGACGGCGACGATCTTCCTGCTTTCCGGTGTGGGGCTCGTGTACGCCGATCCCGCAATCGATTGGTGGGCGCTTCGTGGTCGTCAACACGTTAAGGTGGCGGACGACGCTTTGGAGGTGTCAAGGAAGTCCATTGAAGCGTATGCGAAGGCGAATCCGGGCTGGCTGGCGCCCTGCCTCCTGCCAGGCTTAGAGGAAAGGAAAAAGCGGCTCCGTCCTGCGCGGACGGCATCAGCGGACGTGGCGGCTCAGGTCCTGTATCACTATCCGGCGCTATTTCGGGAGTGGCCGGGCCTGAGACCCTGGGAAGAGATCGCTCAACCCAAAGGATAGGAAAGAGTCCAAGAGAGAATCGTACACCTGGCGGGCCCCTGAAGGCCCGCCGGGTGTTTTGCATCCATCAAGGAAGGAGCCTGGGCTTCCATGCTTGCTCTGGGAGGTACCGAGGTATGAACTGTCCGGTATGCAAGGCCCCCTTGAACGACGAACCGATCCAATACAAGTGCAGGCAGTGTGGATTCCGAACGTGGAAGGTCATCGCGGGCAACGCGATTTCCGAAGAGGACATGCGGACCCTGCTGCAAACGGGACGCACCGGGATCATCGACGGGTTCTTCAGCAAGAAGAGAAACCGGTACTTCAGCGCGGCCCTCGAGGTCAGAGACGGTAGGGTGGTATTCGTGTTTCCCGCCGGCGAGGACCTCCCCTCGAAGACCCAATCTGCTGAGCCGGCCACGAACCGCATAAGGGTTGAGGCCGCGCAGTCCGGCGCAGTGTACGTAAGCGTTGCGGGCGCGGTCAACAGGCAGTTTACCGTCGACTTCGGCCTGGTTCCCGCGCGCCTTGCAGAGTGCTACGGCGTCATCACGGGGGTGAAACTACTTCTTCACGCCGCGGCTCGCGGGCTCAGGCCCGGCCTAACGGTGAGCGCGAACAATCGCGAATTCGTGGAGTACGCCCTACGGGAACACACTCCGTCCAAATCCGAAGTCCGCAACGCCATCGAACAGATGTGGTCCTCGCTGGACAAGATGAGCCCCTGGAAGGTGCTGTACGAACCCAAGAAACGCGCGGCCCTCAAAGGGGGCGTCTCTGTGGGGAGATTTCCGTGGGGAGTGTTTCCCTGGCTGCACGCGGACGTTTCCGACTGCAACGGCAAAGTGATCGTCGGTCTTCCCGACTGCCCGGCGGCGCGGGCACAGTTCGCAGCGTCCTTGCGGACCGCCAAGTTCAACGGCCGGGTGTTCCTGCTGCCGGCTGCGGCAAGGCCGGTGGTCTTCGCCTGGCTTCGCTCGGTCCGTGGGGAGAGGGGTGAGACAAAGAGGGGCTCGGATACGGCCGAGGCCCGGCCTTCATAGTTCATGGCAGGATTCAGCGCAGGCCACTGCAATAGGGGCGACCTTCATTGATGTGTGAGGCGCACTCTCGCCTCAGAAAAGGAGATGAATGAAGTGGAAAAGTGTCTTCTGATCGTAAACGCGGATGAAAAGGTGCTTGAAGGGCGGACAGCTTTCCTTGCCCGGCGCCTTGAGCAGCTGGTCGCCGAGGGCGAATTTCGACTGGTAATCGCCGCCAAGACGATCCCCAAACCCGGCAGTTCCATCCAGCTTCTGTCCGGCTCTGAAGGGGAAGAGACCGGGGACATCCTGCCGGCCGTGAAGGCTGCGGCGCACCACGTCGTTGCGAGCGCCGGCTATTCCAAAGCGAACGACAGACTCGTGAAGATCCTGCGGGACGCGGGGGCCGGGGAAGTCTTCATCGCCGGGCTCGACACCGAGAAGCACGTCCTGCAGACTGCGGCCGACCTCTTCGAGAAGGGGTTCGCCCCGCGCGTGCTGACTCATTACTGCGTGTCAACCGCTGGGCCGCAGATGCACAGAGTCGGCCTAATCGTCCTGGGGCGCCTGATAGGTCGCGAGAACCTCGTGAAAGGGAGGCATCCGTCCGATAGGGCGGAGGGTGCGGAAGACACGGCAGCGTAAGGTAAGGATGTCGGCATGGGGTTCTCCGCTTCTCGTGGCGAGAACCCCATGTCTGGTTTTCGGGGAAACCCAACGCTGCGCCGTCGTTGTGCTCATAGGTGACTCTAGTTGTTACCGTTCCCGCGCAGATCACGTTTCCCCGTCGTCTTACGAAGGAGGCATGAGACGAGATGAAAAGGCGATTGGTAATCCTCTTGAAGCAGGCAGGCATTGCGTGTCTCGTGGTGGCCTGCCTCGCGTGCCTTAGCCCATCGGCAGGCGCTTCAGATGTGGACGCCCGCGTTTACACCCACTCCGGCAACGTAAACGCGAGGCGGAGCGGGTACGTATCGAGGGCGGCGCCTCAAAGCGCGCATTCAACACAGAGTGTGGTCCTTGGTGTCCAGACCGTCAGTTTGGGATGCGCACCCATCGTTGTTGACGGCTCGAGTAACGTCTACGTCGACTCGGGAACCCGCATTACTTCGTATTCCGGCGCCGGCGCGCTTACCTACCGGTGGACCAACACGTCTTACGGTAGAGCGACGGCGTTGGCGCTAAGAAGTGACGGAATTCTGGTGGGGATAAAGTATGACAGGCTCTTCGGCATCAAGACCTCGGATGGGAGCACGGCATTCGACGTCGATCTATCTAGCGTGTTTGGCAAAATCGTCTCGCCGGAGCACCTTGCCATCAACCCGACAAACAACGACATGTGCATCGGCGGCACCTTTGATTACGACTACAGCAAGATTCATGTTTCCTCCGCGTCCGGGACGCTTAAGTGGACTGTCGACGCCGCCGGCACGGCTGCCGCATACGACAGCTCGGGGAACCTTTATGTTCCGGTCGCATACAACAAGGTTCGAAGCTACACGAGCGCGGGGACGCTTCGATGGGAGGCTACTCTCGCCGGAGTCACCTCGATGAACGGAGACTATACCGCGGCCAATAAAGGTGTTGCCCTGACCGATGACGAGACGACAGTGCTGTACGTAGCCTTCGGTGGGACTAGCTGCAGGACGGCAACCCTTTTCGCGCTGGCGGCCGACAGCGGCTCCCTCCGGTGGAGCAGAAATGTGCTGTCGGTCGGTAGTGGAAGCATTGGGGCCTTGCGGGTAGCCCCGTACTATGCCAACGGCTTTGTGTACTGGCTTTATAGATGGAACAACGGAACCGCGGGCATTACCAGAACGGCAATCGACAACTCCTCTCACGCGTCGTTCAGTCTTGGGAGCGACAACGTAGTCCTCCCCAACCACCAAGACCACGTTACCATCGACAACCGCCTTGTGTTCATCCACAAGGAACAGAACACGCTGCGCGCCTTCGACCTAACCACAGGCTCGTTAGCATGGCAGAATGCCTTAAGGACGACCGTCCCGTGCTACTCCTCCGAGAATATAGCCGCGGGACCCGACGGGACCATCTTTGGCATAGGTTACGATCGCGATGATCAAGGCGAGTACACCGTGAAGCTGTTTCGTGTTGGTCATGCGCCCACTCAGCCGACGGCGGGGACCCCGGTCGTTGGTGCCGGCACGGCGACTTTCACATGGACCGCTCGGGGGGATGCGCTCGAGTACCGGGTCTACAACCAAAACGGCACACGCTTGGCCACGTACGACGGTTACACACTGTCGCACAGCGAGTCCGGTCTAGCCCCAAACACGACGTACACGCGGTTGGTGGAAGCCGCGAACACGTGGGGTGTGTCGTCCAGGACCACGCTGACGGCCACAACTCTTGCAAACACCCCGGGTACTCCTACGTCATCGGGCGCCACCTCGACAAGCATAACGGTAACGTGGTCGGCGAACGGCAACCCGGCCGGGACCAGCTATCAGCTCTGGAGGAACGGGGCTTGCATATACTCCGGCACGTCGACTTCCTTCCCGGACTCCGGATTGACCCCCGGGACGGCGTACCTGTACCAGGTCAGGGCATGCAACAGCGGTGGTGTCTGGACCAACTACGCGCAATCGACGCTGTACACTGCGCCCAACACGCCTGCGGCGCCGGTGCTCCAATCGAGCGGAGCTCTCTCGTGGTCCCAGACTGGAGGCAGAGGTTACGTAGTTCTCTCCTGGACGCCTGTAACAGGAGCAACCGGCTACAAGCTGTGGGTCTTCGACGGATATGCCTACAGGCCATTTGATGTGGGAAATGTCACGACTTGGGACTCGCGCGTGGCGAGAATCTACCCGGCTGAATCCACCCTTGACTCGTACGGAGACAATACGCAGTCCGGGAACCTGTTTAACACGGTTCAGGGCGGCGAGGACTTGCGGGACACACCCAATAAGCTGTATCGAAAAACGGCCGGGGCCACGTACGACTCGGCAAACAACTACTGGTTCAGGGTCTCGGCTTACAACGCGGGAGGCGAGTCGCCGTATTCGGCGGTCACTCTCGTGACTCTTCCAAACCGGACGGATGCGACTGCGCCGACAGGCGCGCTTACCATAGAGGGCGGATCCCAGTACACCTCTGCCCTGACGGTTACGCTTCAGGTGAGCGGCTCGGACCCGCTCGTCCCGAACTACACGACTGACACGACCGACGATGCCTCCGGGGTCGCCCAGGTGCAGTTCTCGAACGACAACACGACCTGGAGCGCGTGGGAGGCGTTCGCGGCGAACAAAAGTTGGACCCTTGCCCCCGGCGAGGGGACGAAGACGGTCTACGGCCGCGTGAAGGACGGCGCAAGCAACGTCTCGGCGACATTCAGCAAGGAAATCTACCTATTCTTCGACTCCCAGGCGCCCAACGTTCAGATGAAGGTCAACGACGGTGCCGCGCTTACCTCCAAGACATCGGTGACGCTGAGCCTCATGGCGGCAGACAACTTCAGCGGGACCCCTGACCTGACGATGAGGTTCTCGAACGACTGGCTCAACTGGAGTAGCTGGGAAAGCTATCGAGCCACAAAGGACTGGCTGATTCCAGAGGGCGACGGCCCAAAAGTGATCTATGCCCAGGTAAAAGACAAGGCCGGAAACGTCGCGACCGTCTACGCTCTCATCACGCTATCGACGCAGCCTCCGACTGTCAACATCCAGAAAGCCGCTTCAGCCGTGGGAACAACCGGGACAGTCTACGTCAGTGGTAACGCGATAACCACGTGTTTCGTGAACGCAAGGAAAGTAGAAATGACCTTGAACCCCGGCCAGGCTGGCAGTATGCGGTTTTCCCTGGACGGGTTGGTTTGGTCCGAGCCGGAACCCGCGCTGACCGCGAAGACCTTCTCTTTGCCTGACGTGGATGGGCAACATACGGTATACGTGCGCTTTGATGACGGTCAGGTCTACATGCAGGAATTCACGTTGGATCGGACGCCGCCGGTGGTGGACGCCAGCTGGCTTGGCGGTGCAACGCTGACCAGCAGTGGAAGCGCGACTCTCATTCTGAATTCAAGGGACAACGTCTCAAGGCAAGAGGACCTCGAGTACAGCGTGGACGGAGCCACGTGGCATCCATTTGCCCAACAGGTCACGGTCAACGTGACGGGCACAGGCTATCGGACGGTGACGGTCATGGTGAGGGACCAGGCAGGGAACGTTGCGAGGGAGGTTCTATCCATCTACAATAAGTAACGCACCACTATCGGCGCCGGGGGTTGTACCCCGGCGCCGTTTTTGTCACGGGCCCA
>JANLFS010000009.1:23587-32870 GCA_024655925.1 Bacillota bacterium
ATCAAGAAGATGCGTCTCTCTTGTTCTTGCGCTCGTCCTTATTGCGGCCATCTGCCCCGCTCGGCCGGCCCAAGCAGATGGTCTTGAGAACCCGAACCTGCTGGCCCTGGAGGACCACTTCCTCGACAAGACACTTCTAGATGCGGCTCTGACTACTGCGGACATAGACACGGCCTCGCCCGGCGTCGCTTCCCTCCATTGGGACTCCGGCTCGGTCGCCCTGCGACCGAACAAGGCGGAGATGGTTGCCTGCTCCGAAGGAATAGCTCGCTTCTACGCCTTTGACGGATCCGGCATGGCTCATACCCCCGAGAAGGACCTGGCTGTTTCGGGCCTTCTTTCGGCGGCGTACACCGCGGACGGCAGCGTCTTGTTGCTTGCGACTCCGACGGAGGTGCGCGCCTGCGGGATCACTGAAGGCGGAGCCGTGGAGACGCTCTGTTCTATTGGTAGTCTCTCCGACGTTGTGTCCGTCGAGCGTGCTGTCGGGAAGGACTTCTGGATTCTTACCAGGACCGCCGCGCTTTACTACGCCTGGTCGGGCGGGACGTACAGCGAGGTGTCGGGTTTTCGAGTGGCGGGCCTGGCTTCTGGCCGTTCACTGAGTTTCCGCGACAACGCCCTTCTCGTTCTCGATGGGGATGAGGTGCGCTACTACAGGTTCGATTCCGGTGCTTACGTCGAGAACGGGACGTTCAACGTCACCGTCCCGGGCGCTCGAGGAGTAGCGTTCCTGGATGGCGCATTTCGCGTTCTCTCTGGTGATGGCAGCCGGACCTTCCTTTACGTACTTGGTGCTGGCGGCTCGCAGCCCGTGGCGGGTATGGACGACCCCTTGAGCGGAGCGACGGATATCACGGCGTCTCCTTGGAGGCGGTGGGAATACGCGGCCCTCACCACGACGGGCATTGTGTATCGCGCGTTCGACGGCGAGGAGTGGGAGACGAATCACGCGCTGAGCCTGTCGTGTCCGTTCGGAGTAGGGTACCGGCCGTCGGCCACCGTCGTTTCTACGGTTCAGCCGGCCGTGGAGGTAATTTCCCGAGTGCGGGTCGAGTGGCTGGGGTCGATTCCCCTGGGCTGTGACGTTCTGTGCGAAGTCAGCGCTGACGGGGGCGGTACCTGGACAGTCGTGGCGCCAGGCGCCAACACCGACGTGCCGAACGGGATGTTCCTTTGCTATCGGTTGACTCTCGTCGCCTCGAATCCGCTGCTGACCCCGGTAGTCGATCAGATTCGAGTTCTGCAGATCGGCTATCGGGTGGTACCGGGCAGCCAGGTAGGCATCACTTCAATGAAAGCGAGGCTAATCGAATGAAAGCGCCGATTGCAAACACGCGGGGCAGCATCTTGATCGCGATAGCCGTCGCGACGAGCGTGTTCATGTTGCTCATGGCGCTCCTGCTCGATCTCGGCCGCGCCTGGCTTCATGCGTCTCACCTTCAGGCGGCTGCGGACGCCGCCGCGCTGGCGGGGGCCGGAACAGTGAGCGTTCGGGTTGAGGTGGACCGCGACGGCAACGTCTACAGCCAGACAATCATACTCGACCCGGACACATCCAGGGCGGAAGCCCTCGATGCTCTGAACAGGAACATACAGGCGATGGATTTGGAAAACCTCGGCGTGATCGTGACAAACAAGGAAGTGACAGTCTCGGGACTGCGGGTGACGGTCAGAGTTAGGGGCACTGTTCCGATGTATCTTCTCCCGGCCTTCCAGGAGTCCTACGCGGCCATCCCCATAAGAAAGACGGCATCCGCGGAGCTCATCCCGTGACGCCGGGGCTGGAGCGTTTTCGGGGAAAATGCCGGGAGGCGATGCCGTAGTGGCTGCTTCAAGAGACAGAGATGGCGACCAAATCGCTGCGTACTTGCTGCAATGGCCGACCCAGGAAATACGAAGGGTGGTTGACGGCAAAGAACTGCGGGTCAAGGTCATCGAGGGCTGTGCGGACTTTACAAGTTGGCAGGCGGCCTTCGCCCACGTCGACCATCTGCAGAAGGACTGGCCCGGGCTGGACTACCAGATCGTTCCCGTCACGGCTGCCGAGAGGCGGCTGATGCGGGAAGTTGAGATAAAAAGGGCCCTCAACGCAGCCGCCTACAAGAGGACTGACGGTTACAGCAAGCGGCTGCTGAGGTCAATTCAACGCCTCGGCGCTGCGCGACGTGGCGTTGCGCTCAACACCTGACCATCACACAGGAGGGAGGATACTCCGTGACTGAAAACCGCGAGGCCCGGTCAATTCCGATTGAATGGCTTACCGAAAACCCGAAGAACTTTTTCAAGCCGGCTTCCCAGGAGGAGTTGGACAGCCTGGCCGACAGCATTCGGGAACTCGGCGTCATTCATCCGCTTGTAGTGCGCGAGCTGGGGGACGGGAGGTACGAGATAGTCTCCGGGCACCGAAGAAGGCAGGCGGCGGAGGCGGCGGGGCTCAAAGACGTGCCCTGTATCATCGTTGAGGCGGACGAGAGCACCGCCGAGCTCATGTTGATAGACGCGAACATAGAGACACGCGCTCTCAGCACTATGGAAATGGCAAAGGCGGTGCGAAGGAAGAAAGAATTGCTCGGCATCAGAAACGGCGGCCGAGTTCACTCTGCCACAATGGCAGAGCTAGCGGATGGACTCCAGATATCCGAGCGCTGCGCGTATAGGCTTGACACCCTAAACGACTTGATTCCCGAACTCCAGGGCCTTGTGGATCACGGCAAATTGGGCATAGTTGCAGGCAACCGCCTCTCCAAATTGCCCCCGGACGTTCAGAAGGCTCTGTTTGACGCTTTAGGAGAGGAGATTGCATCCCTGTCAAACGAGGAGGTGAAGCGGCTCAAGGAAGAGGCGCGTCGCGCCAGGGAAGAGTCTGACCGCGGCTACTTGGTTCTGGAGGTGATGCAAAGACAGTTAAGGGACCTTGAGGGGCAACTTCAGGAATGCCAGAAGATTATCGTTGATCGCGACAAGATGCTTGATGAGATCCGGAAACTGAGTCACAAGAAAGAAGAACTGGAGCAGGCAGTATACAACAGAGAGTCGGCCTTGAACCACATCGAGGGAAAGGCAAAGAAAAAGGGAGTGCTTCTGCTGGAGACGGTGGAGGCGATTGCGAAGCCGCTGCTGGCGCTCAAGCCGTACATTGAGCAGCTGCTCGAAGAGGAAGCGATAGGAGAAGGTCTTGAGGACCTTCTCATCAAGTATGCCCAGGCCTTCAGTGAGGTCGGCGAGGCCATTGAAAGCAAGGCCCGGGTTGTGAAAGATGCCCGGCGGCGACCAACCGAGAGGGGGATACGACTAGTCAAATGATAAAACTCATTGAAGGGTACAAGGGAGAAAAGCGAGACTTTGCGGTTGACCCGTGGCCCGACCTCTTCGACGCGATGAGGCGGGGCCACATCGTTCAAGAAGACGTGATCGGGCTTGAGCGCATAGACGGAAAGGATGCGCTCATTGTGTCTTTCGGGCCCGTCAAGGGAGTGATCATGGACGAGGAGATCGGGGATAATAGACCGAAGTCGCTCACTTCGTTTGTCGGGATCCCGGTTGCCTTCAAGGTGATTCACTGCGATAAGGCCAGTGGCACGGTGATGCTTTCCAGGAGGGCGGCCCTGGAGACGCTGTCCAAGGAAACTTGGCAGGACCTCAAGAAAGAAGCCGGCCTGGTCATTGAGCTCACCCAGGCCCTCGACAAGATCGAGACGGATTTCGCGGCGGAGAAGAAGAAGGGCTCTGTCGACAGGCAACGGATCCTGGATCTGAGGAAGCAGCGGCTCGAAATCATGAACCGCATCGCCGAAGTCGCGCCGGTGAAGACCTGTACGGTCCGCTGGGTGTCCAGGTTCCGGGCTAGTGTTGACATCGGCGGGGTCATGGCCGACTTGCCGGCGAAGGAGCTATCCCACGGTCTCGTCCTGGACGCGCGTGAGGTTGTCGCCCCCGGCGACTCCTTCGACGTAAAGATCCTGAAGATATATCCGGACACCCAGACCGTTGTCGTGACCCTGAAGGCGCTTCTTCCCGATCCCTGGGCGTCCCAGCCCTTCAAGTATCAGGTCGGGGGGCTGTATCGGGGAAGGATCGTGCGAGAGAAGGAGCGCGGCAACAAGAGGCGGCTCGTGGTGGAACTCGAGCCCGGGATCAACGCTGAGATATGGAAGCCCGTGGCGGGGGCTCCTTCGGTCGGCGCCGAAGTGAAGGTAGCCATCAGGCGAATCAAGCCTGAGAACCACTACATTGAAGCGAACCTGGTGTCGCAGCGCACGGCTGCGAACCCGGTTCTGCAGAGAGCATGGCAGCGGTAGCGGCCGAGAACGTCCTCCGGGAGTTCGGCCCTTTCGCCGGACACCCGGAGGGCACCGTCACACTACGGCGCCTGGCCAGAACGAAGCCCGATTGTTTCATCGCCAACGGACACCAGATCGACACGTTGAGGCTCCTGAGCGAGCTGAAGGTGCTCACGTCGGCCCAGATAGCGGCTCTCAGAGGGATCCAGCCGAGAACCATGAAGGATAATCTGAGGCACATGTGGTTGGCCGGGCTCGTTGACCGGCTGGAGACGGACATTTCGCCTTGCATGTACGCAGTCGGGTATGAATCCGCGAGGCTCTTGAGACTCACTCTTGAGCGCTTCTCGGTTGGATCCGCTTTCCGCCTTGTTGCGGCCAACCAATTGTACGTAGCAATGCGTAGATTGTGGCCGGAGGTCGATTACACCGCCGCGCCCCACGATGGGGTAACCGCTCAGGCGCGATTGGGGTCCACGACCTACGCGATCCTGGCCCCGCGCCTGTTCCCGGGCGATGTCGTCTGGTGCGAAGAGATGATCGAGTATGTCCCCGACGACATGAGGCTGTTGGTGGTCTGCGCCTCGAGGAAGCAAGCGGAGGAAATTGCCAGGGCGGTTGCCCCGGAGGCGATGGCGAGATTCACCTGGGACACGGAACTCGCCAACGGACTCCGCCTGTACAAACGGTTTGCGGGATCTTTGGAAATCGCGGAAAATTATGCTTGACAACCCCGAGGCCGCTATGGTAGGCTGACGGTAGCCGCCCTTGAGCGGCTTGTGGTGTTTCAGGTCCTTCCCGGGCGACTCGGTTGTCCGGGGGTTATGAGTGGGTTTGCCTAGGCCGATGGGCCTTCTTGCCTCGCTGACGTGATCGGCGGGACCATAGGGAACTGAATACAGCGCCTGCCGGACGTGATCTGGCGGGCACACATCTCAATGCCTGTTAGGGCAACCTGACGGGCATTTGTTTTGCGGTCAGCGGCGAACAGGTGTTCGCTGCTACTATCAGCCCGGAACTCCGGGTAGGCGACATGGAGGTGTGCGCATGCGCAGGATTGGCTGGTGTTGAGAGGAGACGCTGCCGGGGGCAATCGCCATAGGGTCGATCACTGCGGCCCAGGCGTGACCGGGACGGGTTTTCGCAATGGTCCCGGCGCCCGGGGTCGAGCATGTGCCGCCGGGCGAAAAGCGAATGCTGGCGGACAAGTTCACCACGTTCTGACAAGGAAGAAAGAACTGTGCGCGAAGAGAGGCTGGGGAAGATCTTCCGGGTTCAGCTCGTGCTGGCTGTGTCTCCCAGGAACGCGGACCCGAGCAGTGTGGCCGACGAGGTGACTTCCCTGATGTACGATGCCCGCTGCAACGACCGGACGGACCTCGTTTGCCTGAAAATCGAGTCCGTCACCGAGGCGCAGGTACCGCCCCCGAGCGCGGGGCCAGCTGAGGCTGAAGCCTCGTGACCTAGCACACACTTTGGGGCATCTGTCACCCCTTTCCCCTTGGGGCAAGGGAGGTGGTAGATATGGGTAAGTGGAGCGAGGTCTTGCTTGGGGCCCTTGAGATTTTGCTGAAGCTCCTAGCCGTTTGGCTCGAGCTTCTCAAAATTAAAAGGGCCTCTATGCAGAAGCCCTCCCACGGATGAAGCCCCAACCCTGGGCAGACCCAACCTGCCCAGTATCATTATACCACCGAGAATCCAGTTCAACAAGGAGGGAAGGCCTTATGCCAGAAGCGGTTCGCCGCTTCGTCAGCGCCTGTCTTCTCGTCTTGGGACTGGTCAGGTTCTGCCAGGCCCGACAGATAGAAGGCCCGCGCAGGCTCGAATTGCTAATCGAAGCAGCCTTTCTTGCTGCTCTAGCGGCGGTAAGGCTGTAGCTGGGTGCGCGCGGTACGCGCGTATCAAGATGAACAAGAAAAGGGGAAAAGAAGGAGGTGAAGCCTCCTGGGCCGCGACATGTCCAGGGGGCTTTGCCCCCTTTCGACCCAGGAGAGGGAAATGGCTCGAGCTGGCTGGCTCGAAGCGTCTGAGGGCGCAGTCGCTGTAGCGCGCCTGATGGCTTCCGCGTCCAATGCGGAAGACGTTTACAAACGGGAGGCTGAGGACATTTTCTCCGCCGCGCGCGCCGCCGCTTACGAGGCGAGCGCGCGCGGCGCGTCGCCTGCCGAGGTGCGTGAGGCCGCTGTTGCGGCCGCCGTTGGACACCTGACAAAGGCCATTGCCATTAGCTCCCATGAAATGCCTCTGGGTCTCGTGGCGTAGGGATCGATGTTCCCCCTATAGCACCGCTGGCTTCGTATCCGAAAGACCGGTGACCGTGTGTAGCGGAGACAGAAACGACACGCGGCTGCCGGGTCTCCGGCAGCGAAGCCCAGGGAGTCTCGCATGGCGACAGTACGCGATTTACTCGCTGTCAGAAGCGAGCTAAGAGCCGTAGAGCCAAGAGTGAGCAAGACGAGCAGCGCAAAACCCGCCGAGCTGGACACCGGCTGGGCCGGTCGCAGGGCGGGTGTCCTGTTGCAGAAGGGCGTTGACGCCCGGGTTCTAAAACCCAAACGTGAGGCGCCGTGCGTCGTCTATAGCCTGAGTTCGGGCCTCCCGGCCTGATTCACCAGCCAAGCCGGGGGGCTATTCCCCCCGGCGCCCCTTTTCCTAAAAACAGCGCATTGGGAGGAATGAGCGATGTTTTATGCGGTCCTCGGGCTCTGCTCCCTGGGAGCGGGCGTGTGGCTCGGTGGCAAGGGTATACCCGCCTTCAAGAAGCGTATCGCGCAAGCGACGCTCAACCTGGCGGTGAATTCTATCGCGGCCCTTCCCGAAGACGACAAGAAGGCGATGGCTAAGGCCGTGCTCGCCGGAATGAAGTCCGTTGCGCGGCCTTCACCGCGGCGCGTGAGACGGGTCGCCGGGAAGCCGGTCTCGGCAGAAGCTGAGGCTCCCGCTGCGGGAGGCGTTGCGGCATGAAGAAAGGCATCCTCGACGGCAAGATCCTTACGAACCGCGCGGAGAGTCGCCCTCTCGGCTGGGTCTCCGCGTACGAGATCCCCGAGAATATCAAGATCACAAGAGATGAACTTCGCGCGAGATTCGACGAGGCCGGCGTTGACCCGTCGTTAATGCCCCCTGAGATCCGTCCGGTTGACGCGTTTCGGCGCGCAACGCGTGAAGCGGAAATAACGGGACTGAAGGGGCCCGACAACACCAGGCGCAATGTCCTGGTGAGAGAAGTTGTGTCTAGCAAAGATGGGGTCATCCGCCACCTCGTAGACGAGATCGTTGACGCTAACAACGTCCGCCTCTCGTACGGGACGGTGGCTCAGATCAGGTTCGACCGCTCCTCCTCCGATCTGACTTCTCAGTCATGGGGCAGCGACGCCCTGATCGTCGATACCCTGGCCAAGATCGCCGGTCTCTACGACGAGTACAGGCGCTATTACCAGGGCGACCACATCAGGAGAACGGTCTCGGGCATTCTTCATGGCATGAGCCCGACATTCATGAAGTCGGCGCTCTACTTCGTCCCGGAGAAGTATCAGGAGGACCTCTTCAAGTTGAGGGCCCTCTGCCATCTGGTGAGCGAAGAGTGCCGATTCATCGTCATGCCGCTCTATGACGCGCACGATGCGCGCGCCATGATCGCCGAGAACTTCCAAAACCAGGTCAAACGGCACATCCTGAGTCTCAGCGAGCAAATCCGGGGGGAAGCGCCAATCAGCGAGACGGCTGCCGCCCGGATTATCGAGGAGACCAAGACGCTGTTGGCGCAGGTCAACGAGTACGAGCAGGTCCTCAGAACCAACCTCAGCTACCTCGAGGCTGACGTGGAAATCGTCAGAGCCCAGATTCGCGCGGTACTCGAAAAGATAGCGTGAGCCTTCCATTCGATCAGCGCTTGACCCCCTCAGCGCGGGTGTGCTGGGCAACGGTCCTACTCGAAGCCCCTCACCTGAAACAGCGAGCGGGTCAGGAATGACTGACTGCAATCTCGATGGTCTGTCTGCCTGGTGCAACTCGAGCGCAACGGCACTGGCTGCCCGGGCCGGACACTATTATAATGGAGGTGGGACGGTGATGGGCGTGGGTATCGTGCTTATGCCGCAGGTGCTTCGCGAAAAGCTGGGAGACGACGGCGCAGAGGCGCTGGTCGGCATCTTGAACAAGGCCGAGTACGTTCAGAAGAGCGACCTGGATGACCTCGCAAACAAGATTGAGAAACGCGTGATCGAGGAGTCCAGTAAGATCCGGAGCTTTGTGATTGCTGTAAACGGAGCGGCCATCGGACTCGTCACCCTTGTAGTGACAATCCTCCAAGTCTGGGCTAGATAAGCACGGGACAACGCGCATCAAGAGCCGGAGAGCGAGCAGAGGCTCGCTTTTGTGTTTTCCTGCAGTGCCTAGCTCAGAGGCTTGATTACTGAGACGGCGACCATTCAAGATCTCGTTCGCCGAAGGCGGCAGTTACAAAGCCCAGATAAGGAGTAGTCTTTTCCCATTGGACGTGGCCGGAGACGGCGCACGTCCCCGTCCTCATAAGCATCTCCATTTCTTCTGATGGAGCCTTTTGTCTGCACCCTCGGTGCGCGATGTTCTCTGCGCTTGACGCGGAGGGCCATACTTCTTGTGCAATGAGCCTGCTGGAGCACAGCGGGCTCTCTTCAGAATGCGTCCTGTACAAGGGAGGGACAACAAGATGCCCAAAACGCGATCCTGGAAATTACGGGGTCTGCAGCGACAACAAGTAATGGGGCGTCGCCGAATCGGTAGAGGCACGGGGCTTTGGACCCCGGTTACTGCAGGTTCGAGTCCTGCCGCCCCAGCCAATTCTCCAGATTCCAATCCTCAAGAGGGGTGATTACGAATGCTCCAAGTGAACCTTGTGTTGCCTAAGACCCAGGTTGACTTGGCCGTTAAGGTACTCGTCGAGTACCTTGAGGACAACTCCGACGACCTGACACACGCGGACTACGAGAAAGGCTACAGTCTGCTTGCAGGTATGTTGA
>JANLFS010000009.1:32880-40232 GCA_024655925.1 Bacillota bacterium
GGGCGTAGAACTCGATACCAAACTAACACCCGAACAGGTGGAAAGCAGGCTCTCTCGAAACCTCAGCAAGTGCCCGCATTGCGGAACAGAAGACCAGATGTATGTTCGCGGCGGCTCCTTCTGGGCGGCAGGAGTGATCTTAGCCGAAGACGGGACGTACAACCTGGCTGATGGCAATGAGTGGACAACAGAAGACGAGCTTATCGTATGCGGCAACTGCAAGACGAAGTTCCTTCTGGAGCGCGCAGAAAACGGTACTGAAAGCCTCGTCCCCCTGGATGGACACTTCGATCTCGAGGGCCCCGGAGGGCCGAAGGGGAGAATCGTTTCAGATGATAAGCTGACGACCATTGAGGTTGACGGGCTGGATGGAGCCGCAAAGATGCAACTTTCAACACCAGCTCTGCGCCGCCTGGTCAGCAGGCTGCTGGCGTACATCTGAGAAAGGCAAACAAAGGAGGTCTGCATGTTCTGACATGACACACCCCAAAAGGAAGTCCGTGATGCTTTTCCTGGTGGCCGTGATGGCCACCTTCTTGTTACTGGCCGACGAAGCGTTCCTGATGGCTAGGCCTGAGACCAAGCCTGAGGCCAAGCCTCTCGAAACGGCGGCCGGCGGCGCCCGCGAGCCCCACGAGCCCCGGATTCGCCAGCCCGAAGTGAGCCGAACCACCTTCAGGCGCCAAACACGGATGATGCTGGTCACCGCGTACACTGCCGGTAAGGAGTCGACCGGTAAGGAACCCGGCGATCCCGGATACGGGCTCACTACATCGGAAGAACCCGTACATGTCGGCTGCATAGCGGCTGACCCATCAATACCGTTCGGTACCTGGATCTATGTCCCCGGCTACGGCTGGGGAGTAGTGAAGGACCGTGGCGGAGACATCAAGGGTAACAGACTTGACGTCTACATTCCAAACCTCAAGGAAGCCCTCGAGTGGGGCCGCCAAACCCTGCCATGTGTTCTTGAGTACCCTGTCGAACAAAGTTAGTCTCCCAGAGGGGGTCAACTCGGGTGCCGCGCAGCCATGGTTCTACTTCACAAGGCGCGCTGTGCAATGCTCTCCAGATGATTCACTCCCCGAGAAGTCTTACCGTGATTCGGATTGACTCTGCCGAGACCAAGTCTCGGCCGCACTATTCTTTCACCATCATGAGCAATCCGGTGGACAACCGGTTAACCGTTGTTTTGGGCACATGCCCTTTGGCCGCATCAGACACGTTCTGACTGCCGTTGAGATGCTACAGCGTGGAATTCGGCGTGATCGAAAGCCACGGCAGAGTCCATTACAAAACACAAGGAGGTGGAAGCCCTCCGGAGGGGATTCAACTCGTCCGGAAGGACGAGACCTCCGAACGGGGCGCACGGATGGCTGGATTGGACGAGGCGATGGAGAGGATCGTCGGTCTTCAGGAAGCGTTGATGAACCGCTTCCTCGAGCGCGACGAAGCAATCGAAGGGTCTATAGTGGCCCTGGGTTGTCGCCAGCATGTACTCCTTGTCGGCCCCCCGGGCACCGCAAAGAGCGAGATGGTTGCGGCCTTGACCGCAGCCATCAAGGGCGCCAAGTATTTCGAGTGGTGCCTGGGCAAAGACTCCAAGACCGACGAGCTCTTCGGCCCTCTCAGCATCAAGGCCTATCAGGAAGGCCGGTACGAGCGGGTTCTCGACGGGACACTTCCGGAGGCGGATATCGCCTTCGTGGACGAGGTGTTCAACGCGAACACCACGGTGCTGAACAACATGTTGAAGGTGATGAACGAGAGGGAGTACCGAAACGGGACGAACATCGTCCGCTGCCCGTTGATCACCCTCTTCGGGGCCTCGAACCTGCTTCCCCAGGGGGAAGACGAGACGATCCTCGCCGCCTTCACCGACAGGTTTCTCTTCAAGTACAAGCTCAACTACATCGCTGAAGATGCCAACTTTCAGTCCATGATGATGCTCGTAGGCAGTCCGGAGATGCCCGAGGTGACGATGGACGACCTGCGTCTCTTTCAGCAAGCGGCGCAACAAATTCCATTCGACCAGGACACCCTCGACGCAGTGACCATCGTAAAGAGGACGCTGCAACAGGAAGGTTTCAGGCCCTCTGACAGGCGATGGAGACAGGTCGAGGATGCCCTGAGGGTCAAGGCGGTCCTCGCCGGGGACAGCAAGATCGACGCGGTACGGGATTTCGACATCCTCGCCCACATCTTGCCGCCGACCCCTGAAGAGAGGAAACCGGTTGGGAAGATCCTGCGAAAGACCATCGACCCCCTTGGCGAGAGGGTTGCGGAGGCCCTGGAGATAGCCCAGGAGCAGATGACGCTCTCTCTGGCGGATCCCGAGGACGCAGCCAAGGCCACTGAGGCCTTGAAGAAGATGACCGCAGCCGTCAACGACATGCGCCTTCTCATCCACAAGTCCCCCGGCGCTTCGCGCCGCAAGGTGCAGAACGCCATGGAGAGGATCCTGCGGATGAAGAACGAGGTGGTGAACACGTGTCTAGGTGGTCCAAACGTTGCGCAACCCCCCACGATGACGGCGTGATCAAGGCGGACGGTTGGGACAAGCGCACGTACGCCACGATTCGAGATCATGCGAAGTCCTTGAAAGAAGCCGAAGAAGCAGCCCGGAAGATAATCCCGACCGGGCCCCTGCTCTTCCAGGACTTGTGGGCGGGACTTTTCAAGGCATCTCCCGAACTCGAAGAAACGGTGCCGCCGTCGCTCAAACTCAATAGGAAGCTCATAGAGCAGACGGTGAACTCGCCTGCCTTCCAGGAAACTCGGGAAGGGACCAGACTCGACGAATGGGGCGCCGCTCTTGGCGCTTTGTCATTCGGTAAGAAACTGGTCGAGATTCTTCCCGAGGAAGTCCGGAAACAAGCCGAGGAGGCCGCCCGGCGGCAGGCTGAAGCCGAGAAGATGCAGCAGTTGGCGCAACAGCTCATGCAGGCCGCTCAAAAGGCCGAAAACCAAGCCGACAATCAGAATGACCCCGAGAAAGCGGCTCAGGCCCGGCAAGAGGCCGCGCAGAAGATGGCCGAGGCCCAGCAGCAAATCCGGCAGGCCCAGGAGGCCATGGCGGCCGCCGCCGCTCACGGTGACAACGCGGCAAACGGCCTTGAAGGCAAGGCAGTCCAGGCGGCAGTCAAGGCTGCTGCCGGGGAGACCGAGGAGACCGTCGAAATGGTGGCGGCCCTCTGTTGGGGGACTGGTCCGGGCGGGAGCAGCCAGATCGATGGGAAGAGGGTATTCGAGGTCGCCGAAGCCCTCAACCGGAACGATAATCTCAAAAAGATGGCGCGCCTGGCCGGCCGCATGATCCGGATCGCCATGAACAAACAACGCAGCAAGATACTTCGGGAGCCTGCGGAAGTCGTGGACATCCGGCTGGGGGACGACATCAGTAGTGTCCTCCCGACCGAACTCGCGCTCCTGTGCCATCCCGTCCTCCGACACGAATTCTTCCTGAGGTACACAAAGGGAGAGTTGTTGCAGTACGAGACGCGGGAACGCGAGAAGCTGGGCAGCGGGCCTATCATTCAGTGCGTCGACACCTCGGGCTCAATGGGGGGAGAGAAACACATATGGGCAAAAGCGATTGCTCTAACGCTGGCAAAGATTGCGGCGAGGCAGCGCAGGGCTTTTGCTTTGATCATCTTTGGGTCCTCTACTGAGATCAAGGTTTACAAGTGGCCCGACCCGTCCAAGGTTGACCCCGCCGAGATCGCCGACGCTGCGATGTCCAACTTCGGTGGGGGCACAGACTTCGAGCGGCCCCTGACTGAGGCGATGAAGCTCATCGAGGAGTCAGCCTTCAAGCGCGCTGATATCATTTTTGCGACCGATGGCATCTGCTACGTCGGTGATGCCTTCTTGGCCAACTTCAAGAAACTGAAGCAGGCCAAGGAGTTCTCCTGCTACTCAATCGTGCTGCCGCCGGGGACTACCGAGTGCGTGAACGAGTTCTCGGACCAGTCGATATTGGCGACCATTGACAACGACTCCGAAGCACTGGATCTCGTATTCTCCGTGTGACGTGAGATGCGGGGGTTGCCCTGGGACAACCCCCTTTGCACACATCTAAAACATACTGAGCTACAGCTACTGCGACCACAAGAACCGGAGCCGTGCCGCGTTCCTCCGCTCAGTTCAGCGCGAACCGCTCTGGTGAAATACGGGTTGGCTTCCCCGAAGGAAATGGCGAGGCTGGTAGAAGAGAGGCTGGCCTACGGTGCGAGGCATTAGAGAGACATGGCCCCCAACGACTGTCCGTAGGAGGTGGTGTCATGGATGTCCCTGAGAGCCAGAACACCGGAGTGCGATTGAGGCCCAGGAAAGTCAAGAGAAAGAGAACGAAGACGAAGGTGCTGGAGGCGGCGGTGAGCCGCCATTTTGCTGCTCAATTTGCGGAACAGGTCGCGGATCTCGCGGCTCAGCTGGACGAGGCCAGAGCCGAGGCCGGCGCAACGGCCACACAGGCACTCAGAGAAGTAGACGAGCGGTTGCGGCCCGCCGTTGTGGAAGCGGAAAACGCCCTTCGGCGCCTGTACAGGAAGCTTGGCCTTCCCCAAGGACAGGTTCGGTTGTACGTGTCGGCTACCATTTCAGGAGCCGCCGCTCCTGTTGGACTGAGCTGCTTTGGGCCCGCACGCTCTCTGATCGTGGAGCAGTCAGCCGCAGTGAGAGACATTCAGAGGCGACTCCGCCTTGTGCTGGCGGAGCGCGATCTGCAGGAACTGGAAGTGCTCGAGGAGATGGACAAGGCCAAAACCACCGAGGCCAAACGCAGAATTCTGGGCGCCCGGGGCATTGCCGATCGTCAGGGAGCCGCGTGACAGATGGGAGTCTTACCGGGGCGTTTGAGCAACAGTACCGCTCGGCGTTCATTTGGGGTATAATGCTGGAGAGACAGGTAGAGAGGGGCTGTAGTATGAGCCTTGTCGTCGAGATTCCAAGAGAGGTTGTTGCGGCGCTCAGGCTGCCCCCGGCTGAAGCAGAAGGGGAGCTCCGAAAGGAGCTGGCGCTCGCGTTGTACCGGCGGGCCGCCCTTCCCTTAGGGAAGGCAAGAATGCTGGCTGGAATGACGCGGCGGGAGTTCGAAGAGTTGCTCGGGCAACGCAGGATTGATCGGCATTACGGACCGGAGGAATTGGAGGACGATCTCTCCTATGCCCGGAGCGGTCGCTGACTCCTCGGCGCTAATTGGCCTTGCCGCGATTGGGCGCCTTTCCCTCTTGAAGGACTTCCACCAGAGGATTCTTGTGCCGCCAGCGGTATGGCGTGAGGTTGTCGTGGAAGGCGGGAATAAGCCCGGAGTAGGCGAGGTTCAAAAAGCGGTGTCTCAAGGATGGATCGAAATCATCTCCCCGAAAAACGAAGATCTGGTGAGGCTTCTAAAGGCTGATCTCGATGAAGGGGAAGCGGAGGCTATCGCGCTTGCCATTGAGATCAAGGCCGAGATAGTATTCATTGATGAAGCCGAAGCCAGGCGCACAGCCGAAGTCTACGGCTTGCGAAAAGCGGGAGTGGTAGGCGTGTTACTCCGTGCAAAGGTGGAAGGGAAGGTTGGCTCGCTTCGCTCGGAGTTGAGCAAGTTGCGCAAAGCAGGATTCAGGCTTTGTGAGGAGGTTAGTCAGCGCGTTCTTCAGGAAGCCGGGGAAAGCGAGTAACGAGCATCTGACTAAATGTCGGCAATCCGGCCTGCCCTAAAGAGGAGCTGGCCGGATGTGCTCTTTGTTGGGCGGTTGCCATCGAACGAAAAACAAAGCCCGAGGTGGCTGAGGCAAGGAGGAAGTGCCGTGTCGTGTCCTATTACTGAGATTGCAAACAGATCAAACCTCAAACAGCGCGACCGTGAGATGATCCGCATTGTAAACCAGTGCCTTCAGCAAGGCCAGTCGATAGGTGAAGCCCTTCAGGCGGCTGCGAAGGCGGTAGGCGTTACGCTCTCAGCGGCGCGGGCAAGGTGGTAGGCGCAAAGGAACAAGGACGAGCGACTGCCGGGGGCGTCACAGGCTCAAGGAAGCGATGGACGGCACGGCAGATGCGAATCTTGCTGGAGTCCGTCCAGGCGGCAATCGATGACGGAATTTCTCCTCGAGCGGGGTTCCAAACGGCTTCTCGCTTGGGCACGACTTTCAAAGCATGTGAAACGAAATGGCATAAGTACAAGAGGAAGCATCATCTCAAGGACCTGAAACAGGCGCTTCTCGAAAAAGTCGAAGAGCGAACTCCTCTCACGATCAAGGAGATAGAGAGCGCGGCCGAAGAATCAGGCGTCCACTACCATACCGCGCTTTCCACCCTCGGAGCGCTCCACCGCAACGGAGAAGTGAATGGGCACAAGAACCTGCTGGATGGGATACGCCAAATACTGGAGGCGCTTCTGGCGGATGCAAAGCAGAGGATTGTGGCCCTCCACTGCACGATAACCGATCTCAAAACTCTACTATCCGCGGTCCCCTCGAAGATGTGCAACGAGACGGAACCCTCCATTTGAGCGCCGATCTTGGTGGTCGGGAATACCTTCCCCGACCGTATACACCCTCGGGGAGGAGGTGGCCTGGCATAACGAGGAACAGGAGCACGCCACTGACACCTCAAAGCAACCAGGAGGGGCAAGGGCTGCGGTTGGCCCCGGGAATTCCGGGGTCCTGCCCGAAATGCAATGGCCCCCTTGAACTCGTGGTGGTCAACAATTCTCGAGCACACTTTGATGTGCAACGAGACGGAACTATCCGTCTGAGGAAGATAGAGCGCGGACTTGAGGACGGTTACTCCATGCTCCGTTGCCCCCATTGCTGGTTCTACCAGGAGCTCACGGTCCACGGCGCTTTGGCCATTGTGCCGATAGAACAAGGAGGCCCAGCACAATGGACGATTTGCGAGACAAAGTGCGGCTAGATTACAGTGTTCCGACGACGTGCCCCGATTGTGGCGGTTCTCTGACGGTGATAGCCTATTCCACCCTTACGAGACACTACAGGGTCCAAGAAGATCGTACCGCTACACTGGAGGATGAGATCACGGCCAAGGACGACGACACGCTGGTGCTGGCCTGTGACGCCTGCGCGTACGAAAAGGACCTGCATGTAACTGGAACACGCGGAACATGGTCTCTTGCGGCGCAAAAACGGATTGAGAGGGGAGAAGCCGGTTCGTGACCCCCGAAAGAGTGAGGCAACGCATTGAGACGTTGTGGACCGGGACAAAGCGCGCTGGCATTGGAAAGCTCATCACGTACCTACGGACGAGCGACTTCTACGAGGCGCCGTGCAGCACCAAACATCACCTGGCCAGGCCTGGCGGGCTTGCGGAACACTCTCTCAACGTATACAGAATCCTCAAAGCCAAAG
>JANLFS010000009.1:40242-42497 GCA_024655925.1 Bacillota bacterium
AGCTCGAACAAGTCATTCCCCACGATACCGTGGTTGTCTGCGCCCTCGGTCACGATCTCTGCAAGGTCGCTCATTACGAGAAGGGAACCGTAGACGGCGCCCTAGTCTACACTGTCCGCGATAACCTCCCTCTTGGGCACGGCGAGAAGTCGCTCAGCGTCCTGCAGCAATTTATTGGCCTCACCGATCTGGAGAAGATGGCTATCCGCTGGCATATGGGAGCGTTCGATATGAGCGTGCATTTCAACAACAGAGAGTGCTTCAGAGAAGCGGTCGAGCGCACGCCACTTGTTCCTCTGCTGATTGCTGCGGATTACGAAGCGTCGGCAATTCTGGAGAGAAATACACTCTCTGAGCAGCCTGTGCCCCAATCCTGGCAGTGCTTGGAGGAGGTGTCCAATCATGGTCCCAGAAACGACCGCAGCAGGACCGGCCGCGGCGGCAGAGGCAATGCAGCGGCTGTTTCGGGCCTGTAATACAGAGGCCTTGATAAGCGAGGGGATGCAGACATGCAAGCAATGCGCAGAAGCTCGCTGTCATGGAGATGCCGGCTGTCGGGACCACTTGCTCGAGCGCAGCTGGGCCAGGGCAGAGGTGCACGACGCCCTGATGCGATGCAGAGCGGCGGTAAAGGGAGACCCGGACAGCGTGCCCGGGCTTACGCTGAGACAAGTGCAGGCACAGCAGCGCATGTGGATCGCGAGCAATAGTGACGCCCGCGATCCATTGAATGCTCTCTTGGGCGTGGTAGAACAGGTGGGCAAACTCTCCCGCGCCCTGCTCAAACAGCGCGAAGGCCTCCGCGGAACCGCTCAACAGCGTCTCCAAAAGGCAAAAGATGCTCTTGGGAGCATGCTTCTCCTGCTCCTGGGCTTCTGCACAGAGATGTGCCTTGACGCCCAGGAAGTCCTCGACGAGGCCTGGGCAAAAGTAAAACAGCGTGACCGCTGCCGGGACTGCCGCAACAGGACTGCGGATGGGCTGCTCGGGCAAGAGCAGGCAAACCTTCTGGATGAACTTGCAAGGCTGCGCAGAGCTCTCGCCTTCTATGCAGATGCCAACAACTGGCAACGCGAGGAGCCCTACTGGCGAGAGAACAGCGACACGGGGTACCGAGAATTGATCCAGCCGGGCCCGAGTGCTGTGGAGAACGACAAAGGCAGGCAGGCTCGTGCAGCCCTCGGCTCACTGGAGTGACAACGGTACCATAGAAACACTGGCGGGGCCCCAGACGGGTACCCGCTCTTGTCCTAATCCTGCTTTGCGATGATAATTGGGCCGTCATAGGGCCATTGTCCTCTGATGATGCATTAGCATGTTTCTTGGCTTCATGAAAGCCGGAACGCAGGATTCTTGGCATTGCCCGGCCGCAAGACGGCCGGACCACTTACTTCTGAGGAGGCGCATGCCTTTGCAGCAAAAACTGTTAGAGGCGGTGGCGAGCTGGCTCTCCGCCGACGTATCGGACGGGCTCCGAGTGATTACCGATGTATTTGTCAACGGCGAGAGCGCATAAGACGCTGGAGTGCCGGCTGGCGAGGACGACTCGAGGCGAGAAGCCTGGACAAACCTCGCAAGAGCGGTTGTCAAAGGGACCATCGAGGTAGTGGTAGCCCGGCACGGCCTGATGCCGGCGCTCTTACGTCCAGTCGTCGTGGTTGACGATCAACTCGCGGACATCGTATTGGTCGAACGTCGGACGACGGGAGACCAAGCCGTGTTCTACGCCCAGATCGACTTCAAGGAGACTGTGGGCAAGTTCCCGTCGCTGGAGGATGTGGGCCGATGGCTTCTGGCGTTCTACTCCGAAATAGAGCCATTGGCAGGGTCCAGGAGCACAAACGCTACGGAAGCCACCCTGATCCTCAAAAACGAGACGGGGGCTACAATCGAAGTCCCCCTGGAAGACTGCGGGCAAGGCCCGGGGCTGGGTGCGGTCAGTGTCTCAGTGGTGGATGGGCACGGCACCGAAATCGTCCCAAACCATCGGTACCACTTCGATGTGCGGACTCGCAGCACGCTCGACCTCAGTCGCTATGTTGAGGAGCCCGGGGAACTACCAAATCTGCCCGCGTTCTTGCAGGTCGAACCCTATCAACAGCCCGGGAACACGCTTGCCTCGGCGCGTTCCCATCCTTCGAGGAGGCTTGCGGACGACCATCCGCGGGCATGTCCTGAATGTGGGGGCTCTCTCCACTTGAGAGTCATTCACTCTGAAGATGTGTTCTACCCAATCCTTCCGGATGGCGGCATCG
>JANLFS010000009.1:42507-51574 GCA_024655925.1 Bacillota bacterium
TCCCAACCTGACTTGGAGGGACGACACGGATGGAGAGCTCGCTCTTGTCTGCCTGAATAAGGGCTGCGGGTGGACGCAGGACTTCGGCATCCGCGTGTTCGACAAAGAAGACGAAGGACCCATCAGGCCCAACATACGGGGAGGTCCTATCAATGAAACGGCTTGATGTGGAGTATGTCAACCGTTCCATGGTATGCAACCCTAGTGGGCCTCACGACTTCTTCGACCATGTGGAGGGTCTATTGCCTCGCCCTGTCAGGGAATCCTTCCGGGAAGCTGAGTGCGCAGAAGACCAAAGAGACGTGATCAACGTTGAGATCATTCCTCATCTCCAGAGGATCGCGCCGGATGGCTGCGTCTTCGGCCGGAACCCCTTCTATACCGACTGCTCGGATTGGGGATTCTGGCAGATTCTGATGCCCCTGCCGGATATTCAAGTGCGGTCCTTTGGCATCGCGAGGATAGGAACCTTTGGCCGCTGGTTTGACCCTGTGTACTCCGCCACCATAACCCTGCCGAATTGTCAGATTGAACGTCTTTGCTGTCACACCCACCTCAAGATGGAAGCCGCTCGAAGATGCGGAGCCAAGAGACTTCGCGCGCGGCTAGCTCGATTCAGGCGGCAAGCCAAGCAGGATCTGAGGAGGAGAGATTGTCGTGAACGCAGAGCGCCCAAGTGACTGTGCACAAAGCGAAGAGGCTCTCGATTGTCGCGCCCTCAAAGCCCTTAGGGATCCGGAGAAGAAGCCAGAGGATCTGAAGACGGAAGTGGAAAGGTTACTCCGGGTCGTTTATGACAAACTCAGCCCTTTGTGGGGCGTCGAGAAACAAACAGCAGATCAGAAGCTCCTGGACCGAGTACGTCTGTACCTTCTTCTTGCGTTGTCCGACATGGAAAAGCCTGACCAGCACGGAAAGCGCTGGTTGGTCGTCGCGGACGACACAACGGATCCGGCGTGTGAGGACGCCCTGTTGCTGCCGTCCGTCCTGGCTGACGGTCCAAGTGAGGCCTGCGCGGCTGCGGAACACCGGTACCACGTCACACACGACATTCCTGGAGTAAGGGTCATGGCCGCTTGGGACGCGGAATGGATGGTGGGCCTAGCGGCTACCATGCTGACGGAAGCGCCCTCCTTCGTCGCTGTGAACGGGCCTGATGGAAAGATCACTTCGCGAGATCCCTTGCCCGAGGAGGGTGGCGACGACGATGAATGAGACAACCCGCGCCACATGTGCGGTGGGCGGAACTGGTCCGGGAGAGGGAGCCTACAGACTGAATGCGCGGAAGAATCGCACGGCAGCGAGGAGACTCCCGTTCAAAGGGCCGATGAAGCCGCAGAGCGACACTAAGAAGGCGTTCTCGCTCCTGCGGGCCCTCATCGACGAGGCGGATGTGGACTATGTGCGCGACATGTATGTGGCGCCGCACGAGGGCTGCGTTCCCGAGCCGTACGGGGACCACGATCTCTCCGGCGCTATTGTGGACAAGTTCTATCACTGGTACCGGGCGGTCGCCGATGTGGTCGCGAGGGATGCCGGTATCCGGCGTCTTGACCTGTCCGTTATAGTGCAGCCGTCCTGGGAGGATACATCCGCAGTAGTCGTGATGTACTCTCGCAGGATCGTGCTGATGTACGAGTGGATGAAGGCGTGGCGCTTCGGAGGCCTCGGATCCGTCGCGGCAGTCTTGAAGCGGCTTCAAAGGGATTACGAGTATCTTTCAGGGGAGCTTGAGAACGCCGTGCGCGAGTATCCGAACCCGAGACCGACGCTCGTATACAACTCGTAAAATGACAATGAGGGAGGTGAAGCCTCCTGGGCCCTGACGTCCGGGAGGCTTCGGCTTCCCACAGGACCCGGGGGAAAGTAGGTGTCGCACTATCTGCACTGCATTCTCGTCGAGGTAGAGAGCTGCCTTCCAAAGAATGCCTCGATCTCTGACTATACCCAAGAAAGGTTGGAAGCCCTTCTGCGAGCAGAGGCAATGAACGCCACGGCACTTTATCAGGGGGAAGTCTTTGACGGACGCACCGAAGAGTCTGCCGGGAGATGGCGTGACGAATTTCCCGGCCGAGGTGTTGTCATGGGGTGCAAGGAACCTGAACGGTTTCTCAAGTTGCTAGAAGAGTATTCCAGATTGCCCCTTGAGAAGGCGCTCGAGGCTATCCGCTTGGCCAGGGGCACAGAGTGGTCCTGGCGCACGATGGAGCAAGTCCGGGCCGGAGGCTATGTGGTGTCACCCGACCCGGCGAACGGCACGGATGGCCTGTACTGGTCTGCGCGCCCAGCTGGCCCTTTGACCGTCGACGAAGACTTCATCAAGAAGGTATGGGACGGACGGATTCCAGGTTATCCCGTCGCGTACAACCTCAAGAAAGCCCTGGATCTCGCGGATGGGCAGTACAGAACCGACTCCTGTTTCTTCAGTGTGCCTGACGAAGACGCCAAGGCTTCAGCTGAGACCCTGGATGCGGCGCGCAAAAACCCCCAGGCTTATGCCCTCGTGTTCTGCGACTACTATAGGTGATCCGCGGAGGTCGAAGACCGTGAGCGAACAAAGCGAACAAGCGGTGATCCTGGGGAAAGCGGTGTTTCTTGGCTGCCCGGTATGCGGGCAGCCAGCCTACTCCATCTTTGTCTTCGAGTTCGACGATGAATCGGGCAGGGAGGAGAGTCGCCGCAAGATGGAGGACCTCTTGTGCGGGAAGACTCAGATGCAGTGTCCGTGCTGTGGCGCCCCATTGCTCCCCTGCGGGGAGACAAACTGTGTACGCCTCAACGGCTAGAGGGGGGTCTTCTGTGAACATGCCCGTTCTCGGGGCCATAGAAAGCAAGCGCAGTGGAGGGAACTCGTACTGCTTTGGGATACCCGCCGAGCTGAAAGAGGCTTACGGTGCATCCCCTAAGAGCTTGAACGTCATCTTCCCGTCGGCCGACGAACGTGTAGTCTTCGGCTCAAGGGTTGATACGGACCCTGAGGGCAACTGGATCTCAGACCACTATGTGGCAGTGATCATCCCCGAGGTTAAAGACATTGGGGTTTATCACGTTGCCCTCGACGAGGAAGATGTCACTCCAATGATGCAGAAGCTCGAATTCTTGAAGGCCGCGTGCGGCGATATCGCGTTCAGGAACCTCGGGCTGCGACTGGTCGCTATGCCGCATGAGAAGCGCGGATCGGTTGTTCTTAAGCCAAGCGGCTGCTTTGAGGACATCCTTGTTCTCGCAAAATCCCCGGATTTGCGCGCCAAGATCGCGGCCAATCCGAACGCCTCTGACCCAGAAGGGAAACCACGAGAGAGGGCTCTCGATACTCCCAGCGGGCACGACCATGCGGCCCGAGTGCTTGTGATGACGCCGCCACCCGATGGCAATGAACTGGTCTTCGAGGCTCTCGCGCCCTGCGAGCTCGAAGAGCAGGCGGGAAAGTCTTACGCCGCCATCCGGGCCAGAGCCCTGTCGGGCCCCGACGAGGGAAAAGAGTTCTTTGTCTGGGCGAAACCAACCGACGCGCGCTCTGTGAGCGTCATGGCTTGCCTGAACGTTGGCTCGAGGTTCACCGCCCAGGTGGTTGACAAGAAGGACACCGGCTTATTGGTCGAGCGCGTCGCGGAGATGACTGCAAGGGCCGGGGTGAGAGCGTGAAATTCCCGTTCGCGATAGATGGGAGCCTTGCCGAGGCTTTCCCATTCGAGTTGCCTGAAGGTCAAGCGACCGTGTGGTCGTACAGCCGGCTTGAGAAGTTCGAGCAATGCCCCTATCGATACTGGCTCACCTACGAACAGAAGCCGCGTATCGCGGAGCTTGACGCGGAGGCTCCCCAAGAAGGCAAGGCCGTTCACGATGTGATACATGGCGTCCTTACAAAAAAGGGGGACGTGAAAAGCCTGGCGGAACATGCGGTCCGCCAGAGTTCGCTCCTCGACGAAGAGGACGCGGATGATGTCGCCGAAATGGCCCGGGCCTTCCTTGATAGGTTCTCTCCCAGCGGACAGGTGTTGTCCGAACAGCACTATGAGGCGAAGGTGGATGGGATCTGGGTGCAGGCTTACGTGGACCTCCTCGAAAACATGCCACATGCCGTGAGGGTCACGGACTTCAAGACGGACCGGGAGAAGTGGAAGCCGAGCGAACGAATGCAGCTGCCGCTCTATGCCGTTGTCGCACACGAGCTCTTCAAGAAACCCGTTGTGATACGGAACTGGTTTCTCAGATTCAAGAGAAACCCCGCCCTTGAAGAAGAGGCGGCTCCGGAGATGATTGTCGGAGCGAAGACCTGGCTCAAGAACACAGTCGCCGCAATCGAGGCCGCCCGGGTCCTGGGCGAGGAAGCGTTCTGCACAAGGACTGGCAGCCACTGCAAATCCTGCGGTGCGGGACTCGCCTGTGTCGGGTTCAAGCAGCACTACGCTCACACCGGCGACGATGCTGCGGCCCTTGCGTCAGCGGTGTTGCGGCTCGAAGCCGCGAAGAACATCGCCATGGCGATGCTGAAGAAATGGGTCAACACCAACGGGTACGTCCGTGTGGCTGACGAATACTTCGGCTACTACTTGAATGATTCCGTCAAGGTGGATGACATCCAAAAGTTCGTCAAGGTCCTCGAGGGGGCGGGCGCCAAGCCCTGGAAGTACCTCTCGGTCCTCGGTTCAAAACTCAAAACGGACTATGATACCCTGAAGCCACTTCTCGATGGCATCGCATCTCCTCAGAAAAAGGCAATCTTCACTCACAAGAACAGCCTGCCCACAGGGAAAGGCGAAACCCAGGGGCCAACTGAAATGGCGAGTTGACGGGTCGTCGGAAGGGGGATCCCGCATGCCCAGAACGGAGGAACGATTCGCCGCCGTATTCGCCAGCCTGGCCGGCTGCAGGATCGGTCCAGTCAAGAGACTGGTGGCGAAGACAATTGAGGAACTGAATGTATCCCATCTCGTCTCGTATGACTCGTTCAAGGACACCATCACGGGTGACCCTGGAGCAATCGAGGCGGTATGGGAGAGGATGAAGACGGCTGACAAGAGACGGGCGCTCGCGCATCCGCGGGTGGCATAGTGGACAGAGCCGCTTCAAAAAGTAAAGGCCCTTCCGCAGTGCGATTACTCGCCGGCGTAGCGGTGAAACGCACGGTGAAGGCCCTAATACGCAAAGAAACGTGGGCTAGGGCGTATCATGCGTGGAGGCTGGTCGCCAACACGGCCATTCAGCGCACGCGGAGGTCTTAGCCTGAGCGGGGGATGACCTCCCTCGCCGCACTCATTACTTGAGAGATGCTGCAAATCCGCGCGTGTCAAGACGCGGTTTTTTATTTGACGCTGCTTAGCGTTCGATTCTGGCCCGGCATGATCGGGCCGGACGCGATCACGCCACAGTAGCCCGGACGGCGCACGGCTGGGCATCTTCAATTTCAAGCGGCTATCTGGGGGAGAGAGGAACGACTCAACAATCACATGAGCGCAGATGGGAATCCACCGAGATTGGCGCCGTATAAACCGGCAAGTCCACCGCCATCGTGGTCAACAGGACCAGTAACGGCGGAGGGGAGACCTCCATTGACGTCAGGACGAAGGTCTTCGACAAAGAGAAGCGCCAGTGATACATGACGCCGAAGGGGGGGTGTTCATGTCCTCAGAGGTATTCAAGCAAGTGAAAACGATCCTGGACGGGATCGAAGTGTGACGGCGCTTCCGTCCACCCGCAAGTCTTCGACATCCCAGACCTCGGTTCACATCAGCCTCCAGTGCGGGGTTACGTTGAAACGCGACGATTGAGCCTGGACGACGCTGCCTTGGGCATCAGACCATTCGAGCTGGCCGAGTCCATGAGGGATGGCCGAGAGTGTTCCTCCTGTAACCAGCCCATGACGCTCGGTGCCTTTGAGATGCGCAGAAAAACCCTCAAGGGAAGGTGAGAGAAATGTTTGGGTATGGAGCCGCATGCCTGGTCCTGAACACAGGCCGCACGGTGCCCGGTGAAGCCGGTGAAAACGTCACCAAGCGGGTGCGGAGCATCCGCGCTCGCTACATGAAAGCGGTCTCTGCCAAGAAGGTCGAGCATTACGGTTACAACGGAATGGCTGCGGCCAAGACGCATTCCGCCCGTGAGAGGAGGGTTCGCTGATTGGCCGACTACATAGCCATAGCGAGGTCCAACTACTTCTACGTCAAAGATCGAGCGGCCTTCAACGAGTTCTGCCAGGACAACAACCTCGAAGTAATCGAGGACAGTGAAACCGGCCAGGTTGGTTTCCTGCGTGACGGCAGCGTGCCTCGCGCGGCAAATGTCGCTGGCCCAGACGGTCTCTTCAGGGAACAGGGGTTCTATGGCGCGCTTGCTACCCACCTGAAGAAGGGTTCCGTGGCAATCGTGATGGAGGTGGGGTCCGAGAAGTTCCGCTACCTCAACGGCTACGCTGTCGCGGTCAATTCCAAGGGGAAGACGGTCGAAATCAACCTCGACGAGATTTATGGCCGAGCAAAACGCTTGACATCGTGCGAGATAACCTCCTGTGAGTATTGAGGGGGGTTGTCTCAATGGAGAAGGTAGTGAGCACCTACACCACCGCGAACAAAGTTCCGGTGTACCGCGTCAGCCTGGTGCGCGAAAGGAGTCACCAGACCCTGGTGTGCGTGACGGAACCCGCCGATGTTGGCCGCATTGCGGCAGAGTTTCTTCATGATGCTGACCGCGAACAGTTCGTTGTCTTACTCTTGAACAGCAGACACCGGGTGATAGGGCTTCAGGTGGCCTCGATGGGTTCATTGAATGAGTCGATAGTGCATCCTCGCGAGGTATTCAAGGCGGCCATCCTCGCGGGTTGTGGTGCGATTGTTGTGGCGCACAACCATCCGAGCGGGGACACAAACCCCAGCTCAGAGGACGTGGCCATGACAAAGCGGCTCGGAGAGGCCGGCCGGCTTCTTGGGATCCCGCTTCTCGATCACGTCATAGTGGGAGAGAATGGCGAATTCCGCAGTCTGCGAGAGACACTGGGTTCCGATTGGCCAATGTGAATCTCGCCAGAGTCGGCTACGTCATGTGCATGAATTCCAACGGCAGCCTGACCCTCAACCAGACGCCTGCAGGAAAACGCGGCAAGTTTGGCTGCGTGAATAACAACATCAGAGAGGTTCTCTGGAGATCCCGCGGGCTAATGGAAGCGCTTTAGCGATTCAAAACGGTATGGGGCGGTCTATTGAGACTGCCCCATACACCTCGGATTCATTCGTCTCCTTCTGCTCACGCTCATCATATACGCATTCTTCATTCTGGTTCGCCTGCCGGACACGATCCGGCCGGTCATTTGCATTTGACGGGACCGGGCATAGATGCCCGGGATTCATTTGCGATTCTGGAGTACACGGGCCGATCCAAGCTCGTTTCCTGGCTCACACGATGCCAGAACGAGCCAATAGAGCGTCAAAACCTTTGCGAAAGGAGACTGGTCATGGGTTGGACGGTCACTCACAAGACCCCGGGAACGAGCGTGAGGAGTTTCTTTGAAAATCAGTTCAACACCGATTGGCCGGACGGACGCGTCGGCCGTGTCATTGACTGTGCCACGTTTCTTCACGAGGCGTACATTGCCTTCGAACAGATTTACCCAGATGGCCGGCGGGAGGTCGGCGCCGTCGTTTGCCTCCTCAAGCGTTGGGGCGATCCTTACTACAACTTTGGCTACAAGGACATGTCTGAAGACATGGGGCCGTCGGCCTGCAATTGTCCTGAACGGATACTGAACCTGCTCACGCCGACCGACAACAAGACCTCTCTAGAATGGCGGGAGAGGTGCTGGCAAAACGTTGAGAGGCGAAGGAACGGAGTGTCCCTGCACAAGGGCTTGGTCATCCGATTCGACAACACGATCCCCTTTTGCGGAGGGATCCGGGAGAACACGTTTCTGGCGGTGGAACCGAAACGGCTGTACTTCTCCAATGTGTCCGGAACAAGGCACTTCCGACTCAGGAGACAGACCTTGCGGCAGGAGCCATGGCAAGTCGTGAACTCATGAGCGACCAGCACATCGCCAAGCCCACCGGGAAACGGCAGAGTATTCTACCTTAGCGACGGGCTGGAATCACCAGCCCGTCGCCCTTTGGGGGGGGCTAGCCGACAATGCTTTTTCGAGAATACCAAGCGAGAGAGCTGCCTGAGAAATACCGGGCCTGGTTGAGCGACTATGGCGTGATGGAAGACACACCGCTGGATAGGGTGTACGAATTGGTAGTCAAAGTGCGTCTTAGACGGCTTGCGTCCGGCGCGCCGGGAGTCCGCTGCAAGACTCAAGGCCTCCGGCGCCAGACCGACATCGAGGTGCTGGGCGATCTCATTGATCTTCTCCGGCCGATCTACGGAGGGGCGAAATCGCACCAAATTGAGGATGAGAGAGACGAGATCGCCGCTAGGCATGCAGCATTGAAGCGAATCCGGTCATCCTTTGGGAAGCCCCCCGCAAAACGGATGGGGCGGCAACCAGGAAAGAGCAGAAAGAGCCCTCTGCCCGCAGGGTAATATCGTTTCTTGGAGGCGCCGAAGATGATAATCCTCGTCGAAGCTGATGTTCGCTGTCCACACTGCACTTCCGAAAAGCTGGCTCGCACAACGGGGTATGATTTCCTCTGCCACGATTGTGGGGCCTCGTTTTCGATAGACGAAGGGACATGGCCGGACTGCAAGATTCGGCCCTTCACAAAGCGCCACAGGAGCAGTTCTCATAGGAAGAACCGCTCGGACAACCGCAGCAAGTCCGGGAGTGCGTTTCGGAGAAACGCGAGAAGGTCTGCGAAGACCGGCACAGACGATCCAATCTAGCGTCACAAGAGATGTCTCATTGCGCCAATTTTCCACGCCCCTACCCCGGGGCAACCGATTCTGGCCCCGGGAACCATCCCGGGGCGTTGGGAGGTTGTACAGTGAGTGTCTACCCAGCAATACGGCTGCATCTAGAGTTCCCCGCGGAGCCTTTTGCCGCCCTTCATCTAGATTGTGCGGGCGAAGGGCCGGGCGAGTTCGCGAAGATAATCGGAGGATCGACGGCTATTTCGTACGGAGCCCGAGAAGCCCGAAT
>JANLFS010000010.1:0-21335 GCA_024655925.1 Bacillota bacterium
CACCAGGATATGGACTCTACTTTGGTACTTGTCTCACCGCATAATCCTACCGGATCCGTAATCCCGCCCGAACTAATCACTGAGATAGCCGAGATATGCGTCGCCAACGATCTTATGGTCGTGTCTGACGAAATCTATGAGAAGATCTTGTATGATGACGCAAGACATCTGAGCATTGCGAGTCTTCCGGGCATGCGCGACCGCACCGTAACCATCAACGGCTTCTCAAAGAGCTATTCAATGACTGGCTGGCGGTTGGGATATGCGGCTGCTAGCGTCGAGCTCATGAGTGCGTTGATCCGTGTACATCAGTACACTACTGTGTGCGCAACGTCCTTTGCCCAGGTAGGGGCAGTGGCTGCCCTGAACGGTCCTCAGGAATGCGTGGAACAGATGGTGGCTGAATTCGCCCGTCGAAGGCGACTAGTTGTTGACTCCCTCAAGGCAATGCCGGGCGTCACATGTGCGGTTCCCGATGGTGCCTTCTATGTCTTCCCTTCCTTCAAGCAACTGGGTATGTCCTCCCAGGAAGTGTCGCAGTCTCTCTTGAACGACGCCTTTGTCGTGACTGTTCCAGGGTCCGATTTCGGCGGCTACGGTGAGGGTCACGTCAGAATGGCCTATTCCAACTCCTACGAGAAACTGGAAGAGGCTATGGAGAGAGTCGCATCATGGGTGAGCAGCCGTGTATAGCAGCAGAGACCCACGAAAGGATCGGTGTTTAGAATGCACGTAATACGGAATGTGTCCAAGCCTGAGCCCGCACTAGTGCGCCAATTCCTCGGGATGTCCACTGCCACAATCCACGAGGCCATGGGACGAAAGGGTGCGTTGGACTCCCATATCAAGCCCATCAGCCGGGGGATGAAACTCGCGGGACCCGCAATCACAGTGGAAGCTCCGTTCGGTGACAATTTAATGCTCCACAAGGCCATCGAAGTGGCAGGACCTGGTGATGTGATTGTATGCAACGCGGGTGGGGGAACAGAGGCGGGCGTCTGGGGGGAGATTATGGCTGTCGCCGCACAGGCCCGAGGTATAGCTGGGATTGTGGTCGACGGCTCTGTTCGCGACTCCGAGGCAATGACCAGGCGAGGCTTTCCCGTGTTCTCGAGAGGCATTTGCATCAAGGGAACCATCAAGGAGTCCTTGGGTCCGATAAACCATCCGATGTCACTCGCAGGAGTGATGATCTTTCCGGGTGACATCGTTGTGGGGGACGACGATGGGGTCGTAGTGATACCACGCAACGACGCGGATACGGTCTTGAAGAAGTGCCAGGAGCGGGAGGCCAAAGAGAAAGGGATCATGAAGCGCCTTGAGGCTGGGGAGTTGACGCTCGATATCTACGGCTTCAGAGAGACCCTCAGTAGGAACGGACTAACCGAGGAATGACGGCCAGCAGCAATCCAAATTGGGAGGTATGCCAGTATGAAGCGATCTCTGGTTAGGCTTGCGATTATGTTGCCCGTTCTGGCTCTGGTCTTCGGCCTACTCGCTGTACCCATTCTGGGCAAGGTTGACACGGTCAAAGTGGGGGTCATCTATCCGCTAACAGGCAGCGCGGCTGCCACAGGGAAAGACTACATCGCCGCCTACCAACTTGCGGCGGACATTGTGAACAACAAGATGGACCTGGATTTCCCATTCGCGCGCACTGAAGGCATCCCCGCGTTGGGAGGAGCCATGATCGAGATCGTACCTGCGGACAGTCAGGGTAGCCCGGAAGTCGGACGCGCTGAAGCCGAAAGACTGATCTCCAGTGTGAAGCCCACTGCGCTGATGGGGTGCCATCACAGCGCTGTGACGAAGACTGCGTCCCAAGCCGCGGAGAGGTTTGGAACCGTATTCCTCTGTCCTGATTCTACTTCCCCTGCACTGACAGAGAGAGGGTATGAGTGGTTCTTCCGGAGCGGCCCAACGGACACTACCTTCATTGAGGATACCTTCGACTTCATCGAGGATCTGAAGAAGGCACGAGGCCTTAAAGTGGAAACCGTGGCCATCGTGTCTGAGGACACCGAATTTGGCAAGAACATCTCCGTCGTCGAGGAGCAGATGGCAGCAACCAGAGGCTACAGAGTCGTGGAGAAGATCACCTTCCAGAACAACTCGACGAACGTCAACAGCGAAGTGCTCAGGCTGAAACGCGCCAATCCTGACGTTATCCTGATGGCTGCCTACACTTCGGACACGATCCTCTTTGTTCGGACATTCAAGGAGCAGAAGTACACTCCGCCAGCGGTAATCGGCCAGAGAGCTGGTTTCATTTCCCCGGAGATCTTCACGACTCTTGGCAAGGATGCGGACTACCTGTTTACGACCAACGTATGGGCGCCAGATCTAGGGGAGAAGCGTCCTATCGTCAAAAGGATCAACGAGCTGTATCGAGCGAAGACCGGCAAAGACCTCACTGGGGACTATGCGCGAGCATTCACCGGTGCGTTCATCCTTGTTGATGCAATTAACAGGGCTGGATCGGTAAACCCAGAAGCTATAAGAAAAGCGCTTTTGGCAACGGACTATCCTGGATCTCAGCTTATCGTCCCATGGGCTGGTGTTCGGTTCGATCAGAAGACGCATCAGAACACGCTCGGGCGCGGAATCATCACTCAGGCTATCGGCGGCGTGTATCGCACCGTGTGGCCGTTCGACCTCGCTTCGCAAGAGGCAGTCTGGCCCGTGCCTGCGTGGGACAAACGCTAGCGAGATACTCGGTTCCCGGGCACGGGTGGGCACAGCGCGTCCCGTGCCCGGTTTCCCCAGGGTTTCCCATTGGCAAGAGCGAGGGGGGCATCAAGCTTGAGTGGTACCCAGGTGTTTGCCCAGACTGTGCTCAACGGTTTACTGATGGGCTGCATAATCGCCCTGGTGGCCATCGGAATCGCCCTGATAAGGGGAGTCATGGACATGGTGAACTTCGCACAGGGCGAGTTCCTGATGCTTGGGATGTACTGTGCGTTCTGGGTCAACCGCCTTACCGGCCTTGATCCTTTGCTGACTGCTCCGATAGCTGGAGCTGTCCTTTTCGTGCTCGGCGCCGTCATGTACAAGACACTGGTCAGACGGGTAGTAGGGGCGCCCATGTTGGCGCAAGTGCTTCTCACGTTTGGTTTCTCCATTGTTCTTGTCAACACAGCACTGTTCCTGTGGGGAGCCGAGTTTCGGACCATACCGGAGACGTGGATAAGAGGGAACGTGGACATTGGGGGTGTAGTCATAGGAGTCACGACGCTCGTTCCTGCAGTCGTGAGCGTAATTATGGCAGCGGGCGTCTACTGGTTCATGGTGAAAACCCGGATGGGAAGAGCGCTTCAGGCCACGGCAATGAACAAGCATGCGGCGGCTCTTGTCGGGATTGACACAGAGCGGGTATACGCTTTGGCCTTTGGCCTGGCATCTGCATGCGCTGGCGTGGCGGGCTCAGTGCTTGCTCTGTCGTACTATGTCTTCCCAATGGTCGGCACCGTGTTCAACCTCTTCGCATTCGTAGCTGTGGCCCTAGGTGGATTCGGGAGTATCCCCGGAGCCTTCATAGGAGGCCTGATAATCGGAGTTGCAGACTCCGTGACTGGCTTCTATGTGAGCACAGCGTTCAAGTATGTGGTGGCTTTCGGGATCTATCTTGCTACTGTCATATGGCGCCCTAAAGGCCTTTTTGGATGGTGAGACCATGAAGAACCAGTGGACTATCGTTCTTGGCGCGATAGCAGTGGGCGCGGTGCTGCCATATGTCTTCCCAGGCCCATTCCCCAGACATGTGATGATCATGGTCCTGGTCTACGCGATTCTGGGAACCGCATGGAACATCCTGGGAGGATACGCTGGACAAGTGTCTCTTGGACACGCAGTCTACTTCGGAATTGGCGCATACACCTCTACCATGGCCTTCATAGTGTGGCGTCTGAACCCATGGGTAGGAATGGTGTTGGGCGCGGTCATTGCCGCGTCCGTGGCGATCCTGATGGGGTACCCCACGTTCAAGCTTCGTGGATTCTACTTTGCCATTGCGACAATTGCCCTGGGCGAGATGTTCCGCATACTTTTCGTAAACTGGGAGTGGGTGGGCGGAGCGGTTGGACTTGAACCTCCGATTATCAAGGGAGACAGGCTCATGTCCATGCAGTTCCACTTGAGTAAGGTTCCATACTACTACATACTGTTCATAATGTTCCTGTGTGTGCTGGCTCTTGTCAGGGTGATAGAGCGCTCAAAGCTGGGGTATTATTTCAGAGCGGTGAAGGACAGCCACGAGGCAGCGTTAAGCTCCGGCATAGACACCACTCAGGTCAAGCTAGTTGCGGTAGCCATAAGTGCCTTCATTACTTCGATGGTGGGCACGGTGTATGCCCAATACCTGCTATACATAGATCCCTATGTTGTATTCGCCGGAAGCATCTCGGTGAAAGTCTGCCTAGTGGCGATCCTCGGCGGAGAAGGCAGGCTCATGGGTCCTTTCTTCGGATCAGTCGTGCTGGTTCTGCTTTCAGAGTATAGCCGAGTCCTGTTTGGAGGCACGGGCAGGGGGATAGACTTGATCATCTACGGTTGGCTTATTGTCTTTGTGGCGGCCTTCCAGCCTCGCGGTATACTTGGCCTTCTCGGCCTCAAGAAGCAGTATGCGCCGGAGGTGATGAGAAAACATGCTTAGGGTGCATGCTGTGACAAAGAGATTTGGAGGGCTTGTTGCAAATGACGGCGTGGAGCTCCAAGTCAAACAGGGGCAAATCTACGGGATAATCGGCCCCAATGGGGCCGGAAAGACCACCCTCTTCAACTGCATAACGGGCTTTCACAAGGTGGATAGCGGATCGATCGAGTTCGCGGGAACCGACATAACCAACCTCCCGCCTAACCGCATATGCAGACTCGGTATTGCTAGAACGTTTCAAGTGGTTCAGGTCATGGACACACTGACAGTTCTAGAAAACGTCATGGTGGGGGCGTTTTGCAGAACCAACAGTGTACACAAGGCTAGGGAATCGGCCTTGGCCAAGCTCGACATGGTCCAACTGGTCGACAGGAGTAATAGCGTGGCGGGCACTCTGAACATATCCCAGAAGAAGAGGCTTCAAATAGCCAGAGCTTTGGCGACCGAGCCCAAGCTCATAATGCTCGATGAGGCCATGGCAGGCCTAACCGAGTCTGAACGGCACGTAGCAGTCGATGTCGTAAGGTCAATCCGTGAAAGTGGCATCACGGTAGTCATGATAGAACACGTCATGGAGGTTGTGATGCCCGTTTCTGACCGAGTGATGGTGCTCAATTTCGGCAAGAAGATTGCGGACGACAGGCCGGAAGTCGTCGCTGCCAACCCGGAGGTAATCAGTGCGTACCTGGGGGATGATCACTGTGCTTAAGCTTCAATCTGTGAGTGTCAACTACGGCGGGATCATCGCTGTCTCCGGGGTTTCCTTTGAGGTCTGCCGAGGCGAGATAGTAGCCATCGTCGGTTCAAATGGCGCGGGTAAGTCTACGATACTGAGAGCCATCTCCGCCCTGATACGTCCATCCGGGGGAGAGATCACTCTTGACGGCGCCCGAATTGATGGGATGAGACCTCATGAGGTTCTGCGCATGGGAGTGGCGCACGTCCCGGAGGGACGCCTGCTCTTCGGGAAGATGTCTGTGAAAGACAACCTCCTAACAGGTGCCTTCACGTTGGAGTCACGTGAGAAAACCAGCAAAGCCCTAGAGCAGGTGTATGCACTGTTCCCTAGGCTCAGGGAGCGGGAACAGCAGAAGTCAGAAACGCTGAGCGGGGGAGAACAACAGATGCTCGCAATCGGAAGGGCTCTCATGGCACAGCCCAAAGTCTTGATGCTCGATGAACCCTCGCTCGGTCTGATGCCTCTACTTGTTCGACAAGTACTTCACTTCGTTAAGCGCGTCAACGAGTCCGGAACAACGGTTCTTCTCGTGGAACAAAATGTTCGTCAGGCACTCTCTCTAGCTCACCGCGCGTACGTACTGCAGACTGGAAGAATCGTCGCGGAGGGAACCGGCAGAGAGCTTTTGAACTCGGAGATGGTGAAGCGCGCTTATCTGGGAATGTGATCGAGCCGCAAGCGGGTTTACGAGCGCGATGGAGGGATCGAACTTGACACTTGAGTCTACTAACATGCTGAGAGGCGCGCGAATACTGGTTGATACATGTGCAGCCGTCAGGCCGGGCGACAAGTGTGTAGTCATAACGGACCATGGAAGACTAGCAATCGCCGAGGCTGTTCTCGCTGTTCTCTTCGAGAGAGGTCTTGATCCAGTACTCTGCATGATGGGTCCGAGGGCGACTCACGGGCAGGAACCGCCGGAGTCAATTGCTGCTGCAGCCCGCGAGGCTGATGTCGTGTTTGCGCCTACCACGTTTTCCCTGGCTCACTCTGACGCCAGGTTTAAGGCGTGTCAAGCTGGAGCGCGTTGGGTCAACATGCCGGACTACCACAATTGCATGATGGTATCCGGCGGGCTGTATGCGGACTTCGACGCGTGTAACATCTTGGCTCAGAAGCTTGCTGATGTCCTTACAGAGGGAACCACGGTGTCTGTCGAAACACCGTCAGGGTCCAGGTTCACGTCGAGTATTCGTGGGCGAGTCGGACGAAACCAGTCTGGCCTCGTCAGGGAACCGGGGAGCTTTGGGTCACCTCCCGATATCGAATCACATGTGGCACCGGTCGAGGACTCAACCGAGGGGGTCTTCGTGGCCGACGCGAGTATCCCTCTCCCAGAGATAGGCGTCCTAACAGAGCCGGTGTCGATCCAGATTCACCGCGGTCGGATAAACGCAATCGAGGGCGGCGCGGCGGCGCGGATTCTGTCAGACATACTGACACGTTTCCGGAACCCCGCAGTCTACGTGGCTGCTGAGATCGGCATCGGGTTGAATCCCGAGGCTAGGTTCATAGGGGCAATGCTAGAGGACGAAGGCGTTGGCGGTTCCATACACGTGGGGTTTGGCGACAACCATGGGATCGGAGGACAGAACCTGGCCCCCGCTCACATAGACTTGGTTGCCAGGAAGCCAACCGTCACAGTGGATGGTCGGCGGATTATCATAGATGGCGAGTTGCAGATCTAGTATCGGGTCTGATCTGTGTGGCATCAGCACCGGTAGGCAGAGGTCTGCTGCACTGTGTTTGGCGATGCGTGATTCGAGCCGGACGGGTGGGGATGCTCCCGCTCCTCCGGCTCAGGATTTCTATTTGTGACGATCCGGACGTCTTGCCCTCCGCCGGAAATGCATGTATTATTGTTGTAGGGTGTCCTACAACTACCACCGAAAGAGTGGTACGCATTCAATGGAAGAATGTCACATCATACCGATAAACTCCAAGCAGTCCCCAAATGTGGCGGAACTGGTTCAAGACCAGATCACCCGCAACATACGGCTCGGGGTCCTCAAACCCGGCCAAAAGCTCCCGTCCGAGCCCGAGTACGCCGCAGCCCTGGGCGTTAGCCGTAATTCTCTGCGGGAAGCCCTGCAATCCCTGGAGCGAGAGGGCCTCGTTGTCAGACGACACGGGATAGGCACCTTTGTCACAGAGAGCAGACCCATGATCAAGGGTGGCATAGAGCGGCTCAGCGGAGTCATGCAGATCATCGCAGACCAGGGGCGTGTGCCCGGAACCCGTCTGATCAGATTCGAGCGGGCGGAGTGTGGGCCGGAAGCAGCCCACGCCCTGGGCGTTGAGGAGTCCGCCCCTGCCGCGATAATCGAGACAGTCAAGACTGCCGATGGTGATCCCGTCGCGGTGTGCATGGACGTGATTCCCATTGAGCTTCTGGGAGACTCCATCGACGTGGACGCGCTTCAGAGGTCTGTTTTCGAAGGGCTGGAGAAATCGCACGGGGTCAGTATCAAGTTCGCCGAATGTGAGCTTGTGCCGACGGTGGCAGACGATAGCCTGGCGGAGAAGCTGGCCGTTGACACAGGCACTCCTATACTACTGCTCAGCCAGGTGCATGTGGATAGCGGGAATCGACGCGTTCTCTACTCATGCAGCTACTTCCCGTTCAACCGGTTCACTTTCAGGCTCATCAGGCACCGGTCTTAGTACGCCCCGCCCGGCGGGAGTCGAAGATCGAGTCCGAGGAGAATACAGGCCAATATTGAGTGAAGCGAGGAGGAACGCAGATTGAGAAGAACAGTGGCGGTTCTGATCTTAGTCGGGCTGGTCGGATTGGCTTCAGTCTCCACATTCGCGGCGACCAAGTTGGAAGTCATATGGATGGGCTGGCCCAAGGACAAGGTGGATGTGCTCATCGACGGCTTCAAGAAAGCCAACCCCGGCATCGAAGTGGACATGCAGCTCATACCCTTCGCCCAGTTATTCCAGACGCTTGAGGTTCGATTGCCGTCCGGCGGGACTCCAGATGTGTACATAGTCGACGGCCCGCTAACGCCGTCTTATGCGGCACGCAACTTCCTACTCCCGCTGGACGGCTATTTCACCGCGGAGGAACTGAAGGCATGGTTCCCCGCCTCGCTTGAGACCGGGCGCTACAAAGGGAAGCTCTATTCCATTCCCTACGCCACATCATCGGCAGGCTTGTTCTTCAACAAGGCCGTTTTCAGGAAATATGGAGTTCCGTTCCCGCCTGAGGAGCCGGGCAAGCGGCTCACGTGGGAGGAGGTTGCAGCACTCGCACGCAAGCTCACCATCGATGAGAACGGCGACGGGCAGGTGGATGTATGGGGATTCATGTTCGAGCAGATCGACAGGCCATACCAGCTCCTGCCGCTCGTGCAGTCCAAGGGAGCTCAGGCCATCGGTCCGGATGGGTTGACTACCGACGGGTACATCAACTCCGACAAGTTCGTGGAGGTCGCGACGTTCTACTCCAAGTTCTTCAACGAATGGAAAGTGAGCCCTCAGGGCATTCCGGACGCTGCGAAGTCCAGGGAGTACTTTGGAAACGGCAAGGCCGCGATGATGCTCGGGGCTGAATGGAACATCTCCAGGCTGGCCGATTTCAAGGGTCTCGAATTCGGGCTATCGTCGCACCCCTACTTTGCGGGCGGCAAAGCGGTTACCCCCACAGGAAGTTGGCATGTCGGAGTCAACTCCAAGACCACCAAGAAAGATGCTGCCATCAAGTTCCTGAAGTACATCACCGGCCACGAAGCTGCGGTGGAATGGACCAAGCTCTTCGGACACGCGCCTGCGCGCCCCGGGGTGTACGACGCGCTTCCCGAGGTGTTTGGGAACCCCATGTGGCAGACGCTCTTCTACGAGATGAACAACACCGCTGTGCCGCGGCCTGTGACACCCGGATACCTGGAGTATGAGCTGATCCTGAGGGAGACCTTCAACTCAATACACTACGGAGCGGATCCTCGGACATCGCTGGAAAGCGCCGCGAAGAGGATAGACAGGGAGCTCAGGAAGTACAGGTAGGCGGACTGCAGCTCATCGCTCCTGTAATGCTGCAGCAGTCAGGACAGAGCCTGTGAAAGAATGCTTACGGGGCGGGTCGGGGGAGGCCCTGGCCCGCTCCGCCGCCCCTGGAGTGATGATATGTTCAGAGATACTAAGGCAGCCCTGGTCTTCATACTACCGGCATTTGTCTTCATCGGGCTGTTCAAAATCTGGCCCATCGTGTTGTCGTTTGGTGAGAGTTTCACCTTCACAAGCATCACCGGGGCCAAGACTTTCGTTGGCCTTGAGAACTATGGTTACCTGTTCACCGAGGATCCGGTCTTCTGGGGGTCTGTCAAGACAACGGTGCTCTACTCTCTCATGATTAACCCTCTCACGGTTGCGGCGGCCCTGGGGCTTGCCCTCCTGTTTAACCGGAAAGCTCGTTATACTGGCTTCTTTCGGACGCTGAGTTTCCTTCCGTCCGCAATATCGATGTCCGTGGTGGCGGTGGTCTGGGGCATCATTCTCGATCCCTACTACGGTCTGGCAAACAGTATGTTGAGGATGGTGGGCCTGGCCCCGCAGCCCTTTCTGACCTCGTCCACCCAGGCCCTGATGTGCCTCGCCGCGATCAGCCTGTGGCGCAGCGCAGGGTATTGGATGATGTTCTTCCTCGCGGGGTTGCAGGGTATTCCTCATGAGATTTATGAGGCGGCGGATATCGATGGGGCATCCGGGCTCCAGAAGACGTTTAGAATAACTCTTCCCCTGCTCACCCGCACAACGTCTTTCGTGCTGGTGGCGAACACTGCGTTCAACTTCCTTACATTCGCCCCGGTCTACATCCTGACCAAAGGCGGGCCCAGAGGATCCACGAACCTGCTCATGTACGAGTCCTTCAAGAGCGCTTTCGTGAACCTCGACATAGGAAGGGCCACGGCCATATCATCCATACTCCTGGTTATCATTCTCCTAATAGCAGTTGTAGAGCTGAGGTTGACCAGGGCCTCTTTTGACTACTGACAGAACCGGGGGTACTGAACATGAACAGTGCAGGTCATAAGAGGCAAAACAGGGGAGTCTCACGTCTTGGCACGGTGTTCCTCCTCTGCGTCCTTACAGTCGTAGCGCTGGTCTACCTGATCCCGCTCTGCTGGACGGTGGCCTCGGCGCTCAGGCCCGCGAGCTCACTTTACGAGTACGCCAACCCCTTGACGTGGCGCACTTTCGTCCCAGACAGAGTGACCTTGGCGAACCTCCAGAATATCTTCGTGAACCTTGGATTCGGCAGGGCGCTCGCTAACAGCTTCATTGTGGCCGTAGCATCCATTGTCCTCGGGGTGGCGGTGAACTCCATGGCCGGGTTCGCCCTCGCGAAGTTCCAGTTCCCCGGCAAGGGCCTACTCTTCTTCATGGTTCTCATCACCTTCATGGTCCCGTTTGAGGCGATCGTGATACCTCTGTACCTTGTGGTGAGCCGCCTCGGGATCATCAATTCGTACTATGCTCTCATCCTTCCCGCTGTGGGAAACGGCCTGGCGATCTTCCTGTTCAAGCAGTTCTTCGAGGAAGTCCCGTCGGAGCTCCTCGAGGCCGCCAGAGTCGACGGGGCATCCTGGATGCGCATATTCTGGGGCATAGTCATGCCCCTATCCATGCCGGTTGTGGTGTCCGTGGTGGTCATGCTCTTCATGTTCCAGTGGAACGCGTTGTTCTGGCCACTCGTGGCTGCGCATTCCAGCCAGTATCAGATGGTTCAAGTGGCCGTGGCGACGCATGTGACGGCGGAGGAGGCTCACTGGGCTAACCTCTTCAGTTCTGCCCTTGCGGCAAGCCTCCCGCCAATGCTCCTGTTCTTGTTCTTGCAGAAATACTATGTCCGCGGGATTAGCAACACTGGGTTCAAGTAAGTTCGGAGGTGGACAGGTGGCATGTCGCAGACCACAGGACAGCGGGACTCCAAGACTCACTTGGGGGTATCCGTGCCGAGCCTTCCCGCGACCATGCTGGTTCCGGGGGACCCCGCCCGGGTTCTCGAGATCGGCGCCCACTTTGACGACTACCGGATCGTCGGGGAGAACCGCGAGTGCCTTACAATAATCGGCCACTACCGGGGCATGGAGATCGGGGCGTGCTCTACAGGCATGGGCGGCCCTTCCACAGAGATCGCCGTGGTCGAGCTCATGCATCTGGGAGTGAAGAACCTGATCAGAGTAGGGACCTCCGGAGGGCTTGATCCCACAGTCAGGCCCGGCGACCTGATCATCGCCACGGGGTGTGTCAGATACACGGGGGCAGCGGACGCGTATGTTCCTCAGAACTACCCAGCTGTCGCCCATCATGAGCTGCTCATGGCTCTCATCGAGGCATGCGAAACCCTGCGCTTTCGTTACCACGTGGGCCTGGGGCTGACTGTGGACACGTTCTACGCGACCAAACCGCATCTGATCAGGAGCGAAACCCCGGTCCATACCCAGTCCGAGCATCTCATCAATCAGTGGGCCGAGGCGGGGGTATTGCAGGTGGAAATGGAGACCGCAACCCTCTTCGTCCTCGGGACGCTTCTTGGCTTGCGGACTGCGGCTGTGTGCACGGCTGGGTCAAACGTTGCTTTGAAGCTCAGGCCCCCGGAGCCTCCGTCGAACTCTCCGGCCATCACTGCTGCGTGCAATGCAGCCCTGACACTTAAGGAGTGGGACCGATTGGCTGAATCCGCCGGCGGGCGCTTCAGGCCTTCATTGCTCGCCGAAAAAAGAAAGGATGCAGAAGATGACTAGAGTACTCGAAGGGAAAGGCGCTGTAATCGTGGGAGCGGCAGGCCGGATAGGGCGCGCTGTTGCCGAGGCTTACCTGCTACGCGGAGCAGATGTGCTCGCAGTGGACCGTCGGGGAAGCAAGCTTGAGTTCGAGATGTCTGACGGCAAGGGTGACGGTGACACTGGACGGCTGACCCCCGTGGTCATGAACATTACGGACCCCGAGGACTGCCGTGAGCTTGTGAAGGTGGCCAGGGAGACGCTGAAGTCCGTCGATATCCTGGTGAACTGCCCCGGGTACATCCACCGCGCGCCGTTTACCAGTCATCCAGCCGATCAGCTCGATGAGCTGTGGAATGCGAACGTCAAGACCGTGTTCTTTCTCTCTCAGGCTTTCGGCGCATTCATGGCCGAGCAGGGACGCGGCAAGATCATCAACTTCTCCTCCGTGGGCGGGCTCAAGCCGGAAGTCGGGCATTCCGCGTATTGCGCGGCAAAGGCCGCGGTGATAGCGTTTTCCCGCGTTGCAGCGCTCGAACTGGCGCCCAGAAACGTGCAGGTCAATATAATAGCTCCAGGTCCCACAGAGACCATTCCGTTCACATCGCCCTTCTACTTGGAGCACCCGGAGGTGCTCAGGAAGATTGAGGAGGCCACTCCGGCCGGCAGGATAGGTCACCCCGAGGACCATGTCGGGCTTGCAGTCTTCCTGGCTTCCGACGAATCGAGGTGGGTCACAGGGCAGGTAATCCTCTCCGACGGAGGGCTGGGCCTTGTATAAGAGATCATGAGAAGACTTGTCAGGTACATCTTGGTGTTCATGGGGTTTGTTCCGATGTCATTGGGCCTCGCCCTCATGCTCAGAAGCGGGCTTGGCATGGGGCCGTGGGGAGCGTTCGAACAGGGTCTTGTGCGAATGACCGGGATCACCTTCGGCCGGGCCGCGCAGTTGGTTGGGCTTGTCCTGATCGTTCTCGCCTGGATGATGAGGATCCGCCCCACCCTGGTGACAGTGCTGAACATGGTGTTTATCGGGGTCTTCTCCGACTGGTTTCTTGCACGCATACCGGCTCCGAATGACCCATTGCTGCAGGCGGCGGCTCTCGTGTTGGGGCTTGTGGTGTACAGCGCCGGGGTTGGAGAGTATCTCTGGGTGAATCTGGGCGCGGGTCCCAGAGAGGCGGTGATGCTGGGGCTGTCCAGAGTAGCGGGGTGGAGCATCAGGGCCGCCAGGGTAACCATTGACCTGACAGTCCTCGTTCTTGCATGGTTCATGAAAGGTCCCATAGGGGTCGGAACCGTGACATTCGCCCTCCTCTCCGGGCCCTTGATACAGTTCTTCCTCAGGTGGATGCAGGCGGCGTGGGGGGCGGACGGCGTCCCAGCCATTCGCAGGAGCATCCGCCAGGCGCGGCAAGAGCGCAGTTGACTCCCGCTGCCTGACATCAGCACTGGGGTCTCACCAATAGTGGTCGGGTAGTAGCAGGTGTCCCAGTTTGCGGTTGACAAGCTCGGGAGGCCTGCCGGAGGCTTCATCCTGCGAAATGCCATTCATCAGCGCGCGGCGCCTCACCGTGCCGGTATGGACGTCGGACAGGCCGGGACCGAGCCCCAAGGGGACGGGTACCGGAATGGGAACGAGTTCGGCATAGGCTGACCTCCTTCGCTGGGTATCGGTGACATCCATATACTGCCATAGACCCCAAGGGCGATCAACCATTAATTGGGACTGCCCCAACGGAGCGAATAACGAGTGTGATACCCGGTGGTGGGAGGTCGGTGCTGGTGGGTTTGCCTTTGGCCCATATCGGCATGGGCAGACGTCGGCTTGGGTGCAACATTGGCTTCGCTTTGGGCGGCGCTGTCAATGGCGGATACGCGGCGTGGGACAGTGCGCGGGCAACTCTCGCGCGCTACGGGCGCTCCCGCACCCGGCCAAGTGCCGCGTCTGCGTCGCCGATAATGTAAGTGCAGTCTGCCCCCTAATGCCTTAATGAGACATTATTGACATTTTATCATACGATTAGTATACTGACTGTGTGGAGGAAGTATGCTATGGGCGAACGTTTGATTGTCACCAACGAGGTCTATCAGCAGATTCGAGATAAGATCTGCAATCTGCAACTCCGTCCGAACATCCCCCTGGTAGAAAGCACGCTTGCCGAGGATCTCAATGTGAGCCGCACACCCGTGCGGGAAGCCCTCAGAATGCTCGAGGGTGAAGGACTGGTCACCATTATCAGGGGCAAAGGCGCTTTCGTCTCGCCGATTCATCTTCAGGATCTCGAAGACATCTTCGTGGTCAGAGAGGCTCTCGAGGGCGTGGCCGCCAGGACTGCGGCAACTAAGATCACTCAGTCTGCCCTGGCGGCACTGGAATCTGCGTTCGACTGTGCTGAGTTAGCCTGGGCTGAAGGCCGCAAGGGGGCGCCGGTGGTGGATGAAATCCACTCAGTGGTACTGCAGTTCGGCGGCAACAGGCTGATCAACGATATCTTCTCTCGTCTCCAGGGCCCTATCCTAAGGTTTCACAACTGCGCACTGGCCCTGCCCAGACGGGATGAGCGCTCTTTCCAGGAGCACAAGGTTGTCTTCGAAAGCCTCAAGGCGCGGGACCCCGAGGCGGCGGAATCGGGCATGAGGGAGCACCTGAGGAGTACGAAGGAGTCGCTCATCCGATCGTGGATTGGTGATGAAGCCAGGACGACTCTCTCGATATCTCGAGGATCGGGGGTCGGTGGGCTGTTTCCCCAGTACGGGAGGTGATGTGCTGATCTGAACTGGCCCAGCTGCCTGCGGTTGTGGTTGGACTTAATCGCACAAGACTAGGAGGGTTGACAATGAAGAGATGGGCCGTTGTAGCAGTGGCATGCCTCTTGGTGTTCGGGATGGTTCTCGGCACGTTGGCCGCCAGTGAGAACCTGCCTGTCCCCAAGAAGCGCTACAGAATCGGGTTCTCCAATGGTGAGATGAGTAACTCGTGGCGGTGGGCTTTTGTCGATTCCATGCAGGAGTGGGCACACAAGTTCCGGAATATCGGCCCAGGCATTGACTACGTCTGGACCAATGCCGGCAATGACTCCGCAAAGCAGTTGATGGACTGCGAGAACCTCCTGGCAATGGGTGTTGACATCTTGATCGTGTCGCCGAACCAGGATGAGCCGCTCGATCCCGTGATCGACATGTGCACGGCGGCAGGCGTTCCGCTCATCGTGATCGACAGGTCTCTCGTTCGGCAGCCGGGCGTGGGCACCTACGTGGCCAATATAACGCAGAACTACGCCTTGTCCGGAGCCTACCAAGCTGCGTACGCCCTTGAATGGCTCAAGGCGAAGTATGGCGCTTACAAAGGAAACATCGTTGAGATCCAGGGCATCATCGGTGCATCTCCCACGACTGACGAGTATGTGGGCATAAGGGCGATCCTCAAGCACTATCCTGATGTCAAGATAATCGCGACTGCCGAGGGTGGCTACTCCCAGGTCGGCGGCAGACAGGTCATGGAGGATTTCCTGCAGAGGTTTGGCCCCGGCCAGATTGACTTGGTGATCTGCTACAACGACGCGGAAGCGCTGGGCGCTATTGAGGCGATCGAAGCCGCAGGAAGGCGCGAGCTATTGGATGGCAGGATCCTCGGAAAGGATCAGCAAGTCACTTTCGTTGAGCAGATCTTGGCCGGCCGTGGTCTCATGACGACGGAGTGCCCTCCATACTACGGCCCGTATGCCATACCTACGGCAATCCGTTACCTCAACGGGGAACAGATCCCGAAGTTGATACACCTTCCTCTTCGGAACTGGGAGAACCCTCGTGGTCCCGTGAACTTGGTTCCTGCGAAGAACATGGAAGAGATCCTCAAGCGGCACATCAAGTTCGCCAAGGACAAGCGGCTTGCTCTGATCCCGCCTGAGGCCGGTGATTTCGAGGCTCTGACCGTGGATCTCACCCGCTGGAAGGGCTATGAGGACGTCATGGAGTACACCAGGACCCGCACGTTCCCGAAAGGCATCAAGGACCTGCAGAACATGTAGCAACAGGCGACGTGTAACCGGAACGTGAAGGCGCTCAAGCGAGGGCTCGACATGATGCTGGCGCGAGAGCAGCGACACTGCACTAGGCATTCATTGCGAGCCCTCGTTTCCATACGGCGGCAAAATCCGGTCTTGAGGAAGGGGAACACGGTGGGGGAGCTGCTCAGGCTTGAGAATATTGGTAAGGATTATGGGAGCACCAGGGCTCTTGATCGTCTGACCCTCACTTTGCACGAGGGTATGATCTACGGGCTGGTGGGAGAGAACGGAGCGGGAAAGAGCACCCTGGCCAAGATTGTCTCAGGTGGCGTGAGGAATGACCGTGGGGAGATCGTCTTCCTGGGCAAGAACGTGACCGGTTTCTCCCCGGCGAAGGCCAGGGAGATCGGAATCTCCATAGTGCATCAAGGGGGCGATCTGGCTCCCAACCTGACTGTGCTGGACAACATATTCCTCGGCAACGAACCGACTAGATTCGCGGGCATACTTGATCGGGCTGCGATGAGGGAGCGCGCTGGAGCCATTCTCAACAACTTCGGCGTTGACATCGATCTGGAATCGAGAGTTGAGACTCTCTCCACTGCCTATCAGCAGATCATCACTATCTGCAAGGCTCTCACGGTACCCATGAAGCTCATGATAGTCGACGAAGGCGGGGCTTCGCTTGACAAGAGCGAGCTTGCGAAACTCTTTGCAGTGTTGCGCAAGCTCAAATCTCAGGGTGTCACGGTGATCTACATCTCTCACCTGCTCGATGATGTGATCGAGCTGTGCGATGAAGTCATCGTGCTGCGAAACGGGAACCTTGTGGATGTTGTGAGCGCAACTGAGATAACGGTCACTGGACTATCGGCCCTTGTGGTCGGGCACGAGGTCAGGTCCCACATCGAGGAACAAGTGGCCGAAGGGCTCAAGAGCAAGCGGCAGCGGCTCAGAGTGGAGTCTGTGACCTTCAAGGGAAGCAGCGAACGTTATTCGTTTGGAGTGAGAGAAGGCGAGATCCTGGGCATAACTGGCCCGGTGGGAAGTGGGAAGTCGGAACTGCTTCGTGCCATTGTTGGTCTCATGCCCGGGGCGCACGGAACCGTCTCCATTGACGGACGCAAGATCGATACCAGGTCCCCCCTGAGAATGGTCAAGGAAGGGATTGCGTTCGTCCCTGAGGACCGCACTCAAGAGGGCCTGGTGGGGCTCAGGTCAATCGAAGAGAACATCACCCTGCCGAACCTGCAGCAATGGAACTCTCTGCTCATAGACCAACGTGAGCTGAACGCCAAGGCTGGGCAGGCTGCTGCTGCAGCGCGCATCAAGATGGCTTCCCTAGGCCAGCATGTCTTCTCCTTGAGTGGCGGGAACCAGCAGAAGACTCTGATAGCCAAGTGGTTGACAGGAGGGTACAAGTGCTTTCTCCTGGATGAGCCATTCCAAGGGATCGACATAGGCGCCAAGGCGGACATCGGAACAGTGCTCAGAGAGCTCGCGGCGAGTGGGTGTTCAGTGGTTGTCGCCTCGACAGAATTCACGGATCTGATTGGGCTTGCCCACAGGATGATCGTCATGGTCAAGCACAGGTTCGTGGCTGAACTTGAGGCAGACGACATAACGAACAAGAACATTATCAACTACTACCAGCGGGTTGCGGTGTGACCCGAGCGCGACCCCGATCACGCCCGCCCGCGTCTGTTGGCGCGGGACACGAACGGAACTGGAGTGGGATCATGAGCACAGTAATGGAACGCAGGGGAAGGTCGGTGGACTACAGGGGCAGGTTGAACCAGTACGGCCTAGTTGTGCTGATGCTCATCCTCCTCGTGCTGATGGCGTTCTGGAACCCAAGGTTCTTCAACGCGAGGAACATCGGCTCCATACTGAGACTCTCTGCCATTGTGGGGATCGCCACCATCGGAGCAAGTTTTGTGCTCCTCATCAAGGGTGTCGACATCACTGTCGGCGCCATGATGGGTTTGGTGTCAATACTCACGGCCATGCTTTTGCCGTCCTTCGGAGTCTCTGGCACTATCACCGTCATCATCCTCACTTGTGCCGCAATCGGGCTTGTTACGGGCTTTTTGATCGTCGTGGGCAAGACCCCTCCGATCGTGGCAACCTTAGGCATGATGTGGGTCCTCCGGGGGATATCCGGCAGCATCACCGGCGGCCGGATTGTAAGGATCACCAACGAGACCTTCGTAACTCTTGCGAACGCCTCTTTCCTTGGAGCTGTCCCTTACCTGTTCATCGGGTTCATCGCGGCGGGGCTGGCGGCAGCGTACGTCCTGGATCGGACGAGCATCGGAAAGCATATCTACGCCATCGGGGGAAAGGAAGAGGCCGCCTACTATTCCGGCATCAACGTGGACCAGGTCAAGGTTCTGGTGTATGTGATCGCCGCTGTCACCTACGGCATCGGTGGGCTTTTCCTCTCGTCCTACTTGCGATCCGGCATGCCTTTTACGGCGCAGGGATACGAGTTTCGCGCGATCACCTCGGCGGCATTAGGAGGGATCGCCCTGTCGGGCGGCAGGGGAAGGGTCGGAAATGCGGTTCTGGGAGCCATTATCATCACGTTGCTCTATAGCGTCGTCACGAGCCTCGGAATCTCTCCCTACCTTCAAGGCATGGTGGAAGGAAGTATACTCATAGGGGCTGTCTACGTATGTCAAAGAGACTAGTGAACACGGCCAAGACGTGCCTCAAAGACTATAACCAGGTGTTCATGCTTCTGATCGTCGTGGTTGTCGCAACCTACATGACCAGAGGCGTCTTCCTCAGGCCCAGCAACCTCATGGGGCTGATCTCGCGCGCGAGCATCCTTGGGATCATCGCTTTCGCCCAGGCGCTTGTGGTTATAAGCGGCGGGTTCGATCTCTCAGTGGGCTCGCTCGTGGCTTTCGCGATTACTATCATCGCAGCCGTGAACAAGAGCAGCGGGCTCCTGGCGGCCACCCTTGCAGCCATGATAGCCACGGCGGCACTGGGCGCGGTGAACGGCACCTTGATCGTCAAGACCCGCATACCCCCTTTCATCGTGACGATCGGGATGCTCTCAATGGCCAGGTCTGCCTCGTGGCTGATCATTGGGAGCAGGGATATTGTATTCTACTACTACAAGGACACAATTCAGCCACTCTTCGCGCGGTGGCCGGGTGGGCCGAACTTCTTCCCAATTCTGGTTCTCGGGCTTGCGCTGGCCGGGAGCTGGCTTCTTCTGCACAAGAGCACGTTCGGACGCTATCTGTACGCCATAGGAGGGAACGAGAAGACTGCGATCGCATCAGGGGTCCCGGTGAAGAGGACCAAGGTTCTTGTATACACGCTTTCCGGGTTCATGTGTAGCGTCGCCGCCATCGTATATCTGTACCGTATATGCGGAGCTTCACCGGCCATGGGCGAGGAGTATCTTCTCGAGTCGATTGCGGCGATAACGATAGGCGGGGTCAGCCTGCACGGCGGTGAGGGAAGCGTCTGGGGTGTTCTGATCGGCATATTCGTTCTCGTAAGCATAACTAGTGTACTGACAATCGCCGGGATCCGTCCGGCTGTGAGCAATGCTGTCCTGGGAGGTATAGTTCTTGGGGCGGTCCTGATCCAACAGTGGCTCAAGAGAAGCCGGCTGTTCGTCTCCGTGAACTAGGAATGAGTCCTCGGAGGGGTGCATTCCCCATTCACCTTCCGCCGCCTGGCCGGGGGCAGCAGGCGTCCGGGACAGCGAGATAGATTGTTAGTAGAGGGCGAGGATCTAGATGAGAATTACGGATGTTTCCACATGTGTCCTGAAAGCGCCTCTTGAGCGGCCGTTCTACAGTGCGACCATGATGTTCGACCACCGGAAGTCTCTACTTGTCCGAGTTGAGACAGACGAGGGAATCGTGGGATGGGGTGAGGCCGGCCAGTTTGGCCCGGCTGAACTGCCCAAGAGCGTTATCGAGCACGTCTTTGGCCCCATGCTGATCGGAGAAGACCCCCTAAACACTGAGAAGCTGTGGCAAGACATGTACTGCCGCACGCGAGACTATGGCCAGAAAGGGTCAGTGATCGAGGCCATAAGCGGCATCGACATTGCCCTGTGGGACATAAAAGGCAAGGCCCTGAACCTCCCTGTGTCCACGCTTCTCGGGGGTCGGTTCAGGGAGAGAGTGCAGGCGTATGCCACCGGGCTCTACTACCAGCCCGACTACACTCCCGAAGACTACGTGCGGGAGGCCGAAGCCTACGTTGACAAAGGGTTCAAAGGAATCAAGGTAAAAATCGGAAGCAACGCCTTGGCTCAGGACCTCGCCCTTGTTGCTGGTCTCCGCCGGGAATTCGGTGAGGACTTCCTTATCATGGTTGACTCCAACCACGCCTACAACACCCGCAGCGCCATCAGGGTAGGGAAGGAACTGGAGAGATACGGGGTGTACTGGTTCGAGGAGCCCGTGATCCCCGAGGATATCGATGGATACGTCGAAGTCCGGAGAGCCTTGAACATCGCCATAGCCGGGGGCGAGTGCGAGTTCACCCACTACGGGTTCAAGAACCTCATCACCAGGCATGCGGTGGACATCGCTCAGCCGGACCTCAGTGTGACTGGCGGTTTCACGGCGTGCAAGAAGGTGGCGGATCTAGCTCACCTATTCGGAGTCATGGTGGTCCCTCACATCTGGGGATCGTCAGTCGCTGTGCTTGCCGGCTTACAGCTAATAGCGGCCATTCCTGACCTGCCGCCGACGAACACACCGAGGCCGGGGTTCAACGAGACCCTGCTCGAGTTCGACCAGAGCACAAACCCCCTTAGGGAGAGACTGTCCAAGGTCCCGATCGAGCTTTCCGATGGTTTCGTTGCGATCCCCGACCGGCCTGGGATTGGGATTGACATTGATGAAACCGTGATCGAGAAGTATTGCGTCTCGGGAGATCGTCGACTGCCTTGAAATGCGGAGAGCCTGGGGGTGGATTGGATGTACGGAAACACAGGCAGAATCCTTCGGGTGAACCTGACGACAAAGCAGACGTCAGTTGAGACACCAGACGAGGTGTTCTACCGCCGGTATGGCGGCGGCCGCAACATCGGAGCTTACTATCTTCTCAAGGAAGTAGCGCCAGGGTGCGACCCCCTTGGCCCCGGAAACAAGCTCATCTTCGCCACGAGTGTTCTTACTGGAACGGGCCTCCCAGGTTGCTCGAGATACAGTGTTGTGGCTAAG
>JANLFS010000010.1:21345-48958 GCA_024655925.1 Bacillota bacterium
GCTAAGTCCCCGCTTACGGGAGGCTTCGGCGAGGCTGAAGCGGGAGGGTTCTGGGGTCCGGAGCTGAAAGGTGCCGGGTTTGACGCAGTTATAGTGGAGGGAGTGGCAGATACACCCGTCTACTTGTACATCAACGACGGTTCGGTCGAGTTCAAGGACGCGAGCCATCTGTGGGGTAAGACAACACAAGAGGCCCAGTCAAGGATCAGAGAGGAATTGGGCGACCGGGCAGTCAGGGTGCTGCAGATCGGACCGGCTGGGGAGAATCTCGTCAAGTTTGCATGCATTGTTAACGAACTCAAGCACGCAAACGGAAGATGTGGCCTTGGAGCGGTCATGGGCTCCAAGAGACTTCGGGCCATCGCCGTCAGGGGCCACAAAAGACCTGAGATGGCCGATCCAGAGAGGATACGAGAGCTGCGGACCTGGTTCGCGAAACGCGCGAAGGAACATGCTGGCCTAGTCCTTCATTCCAGACTCGGGACAAGCAAGGGGGTGCTCCCACTCAACGCTTCTGGAATACTTCCCACCCGGAACTTCCAGGAAGGACAGTTCGAGGGTGCCGCCTCAATAAGCGGCGAGGAGATGGAGAAGAAGCTGCTCACCGGGACTGGTACCTGCTACGGATGTCCCGTTGCATGCAAGAGAGTGGTCAGCTCCACGGAGGGTTACCAGATCGACCCCGAGTACGGAGGGCCGGAATACGAGACCATCGGCACCTTAGGATCGGGGTGTGGTGTCAGGGACTTGGCCGCAGTGTGCAAGGCGAACGAACTGTGCAACGCCTATGGAATGGACACGATTTCCGCTGGCCTCACCGTGGCCTTTGCAATGGAGTGCTTCGAACGGGGGCTTTTGTCACGGAGCCAGACCGACGGGATAGACCTCAGGTTCGGAAACGGCGAGGCCGTCGTCACGTTGATAGAGAAGATGGCGTTCCGAGAGGGCATAGGGGACCTCTTGGCCAATGGCTCTCGGGAGGCGGGCCGGGAGATCGGTGGATCCGCCATGGACTATGCCAATCAGGTTAAAGGACAAGAGTTCCCGGCCCACGAGCCGAGGGCCAAGTGGGGGGTTGCACTGGGTTACGCGGTCTCACCCACAGGTGCAGACCACCTGCAGGCGGCTCACGATTTGTGGTTCGAGAAGGACCTCCCCGCCAACGCCGATTGGATCACGCTCCACGACCTCAAACCACTGGGCCTGCTGGAGCCAGTCCCCGCGCAGTCAATCGGCCCTGACAAAGTGAGGATGTTCACGTATCTCCAGGACATCTGGGGCCTCGTCAACGTCCTTGATCTGTGCATCTTCGTGGCGGCCCCGGAGTTTTCAGCCTACAGCCTGAACCAGATTGCCGACATGGTGGAGGCTGCTTCTGGATGGAACACAAGCCTTGCGGAACTGCAGAAGATGGGTGAGCGTGGCGTCAACATGGCGCGTTGCTTCAATATTCGGGAGGGGTTCGGATTCGCCGACGACAAGCTTCCCCCGCGACTCCACGAGCCTCTTCGTGGAGGGCCGTTCGAGGGGTATTCCATCCCCCGTGGAGACTTCGATGAGGCTGTCCGGTTATACTACCAGATGCGCAACTGGGAGCTGCCCAATGGGATCCCCACCAGAGGCAAACTTTTGGAGCTGGATGTCAAGTGGCTTGCTGAGATGATGGATGAGTGGCGAAAGGTCCGGGAGTCTGTGGAATGAAGGTGGCCATAGAGCTATTCGGGACCATCCGCCACGTTGACAGCCGGTACTCCCGGACGGGTGTTACCGCGGCAGACCTCTTGCCGGGCGCAAAGGTGGCGGATGCCCTGGCCACGCTCGGACTGGATACCGTTGCTGTTCAACTTGCGCTGGTCACAGTGAACGGGCAACGGGCGACCTTAGATACTCCGCTTCACGAGGGCGACGTCGTAAGGCTGATCTCATCGGTGTCGGGCGGGTGATGGCGGAGGGCATCCGTATGGCTGCCTCGGCGCGCTACCGGCGCTCCCGCACCCGGCCAAGTGCCGAGTTTGCCTCGTCGACATCGAACGCCTCCGGGTCGAAGCTGCCGCCCACCCATTGAAGGAGTTCATCATGACGCTCGAGACCTGGGTGCGACATGGCCTCCAGGAACTCCTCGTAGCCTCCAGGCCTGCCGACGTCCTCGGGAGGGCATGCCTGTGCTCGGCCGCAAGTGCCGAGAATTCTGCCGCCAATGTCTGGCGAGTCTCGATGTCGTAAGTGATCCACACACATCTCCTCGCTGGATCTGTGCTGAACTCCATCTACGCCGAGGATGGGTTCAAATTCGTCGCAGTCTATGGCAGACGTCGCGTGGGCAAGACTGCGTTGATCTCTGAGTTCTGCATCGGGACTCTGCCAAAGCTATTTCAACCCCACAGGGAGTCTGTTCGAGGAGCCTTCCAGCATACTCAAGCAGGAACTCCGCGAACCGGCCATGTACAACACCATTCTTGCCGCCATTGCGTCAGGCGCCAGCGGTTTGAACGAGATCGCAACGAAGACCGGAGAAGACACCAAGAAGTGCGCCAAGTACGTCAAGACCATGCTCGACCTGCGCATGCTGAGGAAGGAGGTTCCTCTCGGAGAGAAGGCCGAGCGCAATAGCTTGTACTCCTTGTCGGATAACATGTTCAGGTTCTGGTACAGGTTTGTGCCAGAGAACATGACCAACATCGAGGCGGGCATGGGTCCCATCGTCTTGGAGAGACGGGTGCTGCCTGCCATCCCCAACTACATGGGCAGGGTTTTCGAGGATGCATGCATCCAGTACATCGTGCGCCGAAACAAGAACCTCTCCCTTCCCATACTGTTCGACGAAATCGGCAGGTGGTGGGGCAACAACCCGATGCTGAGGCGTCAGGAGGGAATCGATTTCATCGCGAGGACGGGCGATGCTGCGGTTTTCGGGGAGTGCAAGTGGCGAAATGATCCGATGGGAAGGGACGCGCTGGATAGTCCAATCGCTGCATCGCGCGTGTTGGCGAAGTATCGTGAGAGACACTACATGCTGTTTGTTCTCCAAGTCGGGTTTCACCGAGGGGCTGAGGGAAGAAGCTCGGCGGCTCGGAAACGTGGAGCTCGTGGCGCTTGAGCAGCTATTTGAGGGGTGACACCGGATGATCCGCCGCATGGGGCCTCCGGGCGACAAGACTGCCCACAGGATTCAGTTGCCCTGCCCGCGACGGCATAGTACCATCATGGGCAGCATCGCGGTGCGATTTCCCATGTGGGATGATTGCCGCCGCGCGGAAACCGGCAACGACGGACTGGAGTGATGAAGCATGGAGACTCCTCCGCCCTCGGCGGCCAGGTTCTTTTGGGATACCGATCCTGCCAAGCTCAATGTGGACAAGGACTACTTCTTCATCATCGAGAGGCTGCTTGAAGAGGGTGACGACTCCGCCATCCGCTGGATGATGCGTCGTTACGGCGATGATCAGAGGATCGAGGTTGTCAGGAACAGCCGCCGGTTGTCGCGCAAGACGGCTCTCCTGTGGCAGAATCACTACGGGCTTCGAGTGGAGGAGGTGCGATGTTTGTCGACGTCATACCCCAGCACGGGTTGGAAGTTGTAGACCTTCTGTCGTCGAGCCATTTAGTCGACCAGTTCTATCTGGCCCACGGCACCGGACTGTCTCTGCAATTCGGCCACAGAGAGTCTCATGATCTCGATTTCTTCACTCGGAGTGAATTTAGCCCGTCAGCGGTCATCGATACCTTGGGCGATATGGGGCATTTCGAGCTGACCGGCGAGGCGCCGGGCTCGGTTCATGGGATGCTGAACAACGTCAGGCTGACCTTTCTGTAATACAAGTACGGGTTGCTCTTCCCCACCGCGCTGTTCAGTCGCATCGAGATCGCGGATCCTCGAGATATCGGCTTGATGAAGATCACTGCCATTTCTGGACGGGGAAGCAAAAGGACTTCATTGAACTGCGTTCCATCGCCTGCCGGGCACTTCCCCTTGAAGGCTTGTTCGAGCTGCTCGGCCAGAAGTACCAGGGGGTGAACTATGGCATGTACCATCTGATCCGGAACCTGCTGTACTCCGATGACGCCGATAGAGAGCCCGATCCCTTGATGAGAGTAGAGATGTCGTGGGATGAGATAAAGGAGTATTTCCGCAGGCTGCAGAGGATGCTGATGGAGAGGTATCTCCCAACAGGTCTCTGAATGCGCTTCTGCGCCAGGGTTCTCCGGGGGGAGCGTCGTCTAAGAAGCCTCGAAGCGTTTCAAATAGTCGTCGACTTGGGCCACGAAGCGAGCGAGGTCCGGTAGATTCTCCGACACTATGTTCAGGGGTTCGCGATCAGACACATCCATACGCGCGATGCTCGCGCTGATCAGATCGAGCCGTTCCATGACTCGCCTCTTACTCACCATCGCGGACCGCCCCCATTCCAAGCCTGGCCGCGCGTCCTCTGAACTCCTCGGCGGCGTCTTCAAGGTACATGTCAAGCACAGGACGGAAGTCCGCAGCCCTGCGCGCGATTTCCTCCTCATAATGGAACCGGTAGTCGTCGGTTGCAGCGTACACGCATCGACCGGCAATGCCTCCATTTGAAAGACTGAATGGTGCTCCTGCAGAAACACGAAGTCGACGGAGTATGGGGAGAACAGATCTTCAAGCGGCGCCAGCAGTCGGGCGTCGATTCGGTGAAGGCTGTTCGATTCTCGATATGAGTCGTATTCGGCGAGCGCGACTCCCACATCTATGTCGGTGAGTGGATCGCGGATGCTGACCGACGCAGCCGGGCTCATGTCGCAGGGCCGTGTACTAACGCAAAGATTCTGAGAAACGCATCTCTGGGACGGGGCTTGAAGTCCGGAGAATGCCCCATTCTACGACGACTTCGATGTCATGCGGCGCATCTAGGTTCACCTGCGGGCGGCGGTCTTCGTCTGAGTCTCGAGATCATCGACCGCTGGCGGAGAGGGGGAGTGGACCGCTTACGGGTCAGGAACGGGTGACGACTCGGCTCACCCACTGCATGACGGCTTCGGCATGCCTTAGGGCGCGCGCGTAATCGCCAGCATCGACTGGTTCCCAGTCGCCTGGGTATCGAGTCATCACGGCGCAGTCCGAGAGAAATGCTGCTTCTTCCACCTGACGCTGGATAGCGATGCCCCCATGATCGCGGACGAAGCTAAGAAGGTGGCCGATGGGACGTGTTCAGATGTTCTTCCGGACTTCGCCCGCGCTAAGTTGCTTCGCGCTCTTCGCATCCAAAGGTCATAGGCGTCAGTGCTCATACAGCACACGCCCCTTCAGCGCTTCTCCGTAGATGAACCCAGGCACGTCGCGGTACTGCCCAGCTCTCTCGGGTGATGCCACGACCACGTCCACTGGAGCTGGGATTCCCACAAGTTCACGATAGGTTTTGTGGGCAAGCTCTCGCCTGTGGTACTCTCCAGCCTTCAACACAAGAATATCATAGTCTCGGTCTGCAGCCTGCCCGCCCTGAGCTCTTGAGCCGAACAGAATGATCTTGTCTGGATTTGCGGCTCGCACGATTCTGTCCACGATACTCTGCAGCACATCCTCCATGTGGGTCTACCCCCCGACAGGATATTGCCGATACAGAGGCCAATTGCTTACGGTCTGCGGGCCGGACATGGTTCCTCTCTTCGCCGCATAAGGGCTGATTCCTCCGAGATCTGGTGAGAGGGCAGATCTACGCGACTGACTCAGTGTCTCAACTGCCCACCTTGCACCCCTGACCGTATTAGGTCATGATCATATTGGGTGTTGTGGCCCGGCTGCGCGTCGAACATGAGGCCGAGGTCGCGCGCAGCGAGTCTATCATAAATGGAGGGCCGTATAGCATATGGGCCAACCGTTTTCTGGTACAGATGAATACAGCATGTCCCCCGATCTCGCTGAGCAGAGCGCCGAGACCGACTACGGCTTCGTAGTAGCACAGATCGGCCGGGAGTTGGGAATTTCCCTTCAGCGCATAGAGACTGTGATCCGCCTGTTGGACGAGGAGAACACCATACCATTCCTCGCTCGGTACCGAAAGGAGCAAACGGGGGGCCTGGACGAAGAAGTCCTCAGGACCATCGCCTCTCGCGTCGAGTATCTGCGGAACCTGGTCATGCGCAAGTCCGAGGTGTTGCGGCTGCTGGGGGAGCAGGGGGTTCTGACGCCCGAGATTCAGCAGGCATTGGAGGCGGCTGAGACTCTTCAGCGCGTGGACGACATCTACCGTCCTTTCCGGCCCAAACGCAGGACGCGCGCAAGCATCGCCAAAGAACAGGGGCTGCAAGCGCTTGCTGAATGGCTCCTTGCCAGACCCACGGAAGGCGATCCGCTTCAACAGGCCTCAGGCTTCGTAGACGCGGAGAAGGGCATCGAAACCCCGGAGCAGGCGTTGGCGGGCGCCGGGGACATAATCGCCGAAATGCTGGCTGACGACCCTGAGGTGCGCGCATGGGTGCGCCAATGGACGGCGAGAAACGGTACCATAGCGAGCGAGGCCATTGATCCGGGTCTACGCAGTCCCTATGAGTTGTATTACGATTACCGTGAGCCCGTAAGCAGGATCCCGCCACATCGGGTCTTGGCAATCAATAGGGGTGAGCGGGAGAAGGCCGTGCGGGTGCAGATCGAGGCGCCGGAAGGGCCGGTTCTAGCTTACCTTGAGCGCTGGCTAACCCGTACGGGTCCTGAAGCCAGTCCGGCTGACCCGCAGCTTGCCGTTGCAGCCAAGGACGCCTACAATCGCCTGCTGGCGCCGGCAGTGGAGCGTGATGTCCGAAACCAGCTCACCGAAGCCGCCGAGGCGCAAGCAATTCGCGTGTTTGCGGCTAATCTGAAAGCGCTGCTTCTCACGCCCCCGATCCGGGGAAAGACGGTGATGGGCATCGATCCGGCATACCGGACCGGGTGCAAGATCGCAGTCGTGGACGCCACTGGCAGATTGCTGGAGGTCGCGGTGGTATACCCGACTCCCCCGCACAACCGGATTGAAGAGGCCGGGAGAACCCTGCTTCAGATGGTAGACCGCCATCGCGTGGACGTGATCGCCATCGGGAACGGTACGGCATCTCGGGAAACTGAAGCCTTTGTGGCGGGGCTGATCCCGAAGGCTGCGCGCGCTCTAACTTACGTGGTCGTAAACGAAGCAGGTGCATCGGTGTATTCCGCATCCCCGCTCGCCCGGGATGAGTTCCCGGACCTCGATGTGTCCGAGCGCAGCGCTGTCTCTATCGCGCGCCGACTGCAGGATCCCTTGGCTGAGCTGGTCAAGATCGATCCCAAGTCCATCGGGGTGGGACAGTATCAGCATGACGTCGCCGAAAAGGAGCTGGCCCGCGCCCTGGCTGCGGTTGTGGAGTCCGCCGTGAACAGCGTGGGCGTGGACCTCAATACCGCCTCGGTCTCCCTTTTGTCGTACGTATCGGGTCTTAGCGCCGCCGTGGCAGGGAACATCGTCAAGAAACGAGAGGCCGAGGGACCCTTCTCCAATCGCAAAGATCTTCTCTCCGTCCCTCGTCTGGGCCCCAAGACCTTCCAGCAGTGCGCTGGGTTCCTTCGGATCGCCGACGGGGACAATCCCCTAGATTACACGCCAATCCACCCGGAATCGTACTCCGCAGCCCAACGTCTGCTGGCCGAGCTCGGATTCTCGGTACATGATGTCGTCGGACCCAATCGGCCGCAAGTCTGCGACGCTCTTGCGGGTTTGGATGCCTCAGCCTGGGCCAAACGACTTGGTATCGGCGAACCCACTATGAAAGACATAATCGAGGCCCTGCAGCGACCGGGCAGGGATCCCCGTGACGAGCTTCCTCCGCCGATCCTGCGCACCAACGTGCTTACCCTGGATGACCTGCATCCAGGCATGACACTTGAAGGCACGGTTCGCAACGTAGTGGATTTTGGCGCCTTCGTGGACATCGGGGTGCACCAGGACGGGCTTGTGCACAGGTCCGAGCTGTCCGAACGGTTCATCAGCCACCCCTTGGAGGCTGTCAGTGTGGGCGACATCGTGAAGGTGCGGGTTCTAGCGGTGGATAAGGAAAGGAATCGGATATCGTTGTCTATGCGCAACGGCACTTAGCTCATGACGAGTAAGGATGGTTGCATACGATGCGTCGAAGGACTGGGGTGCGCGGTGACGAATACTGAGCAGTGCGACCCAGATACTGGCCAATTGGAGGTCAAGTCACATGGGCGGGTCCATCATCACATGTCAACCATGTCGCGATGTTCTGACCGATCACACGTCGAAAAACCCTGTGATCCCTGCCGTGAGGAGTCTGGGCGATCTCGAGTATGCTGCAGAGTGCGATGCCAAGCTGGTGTTTCTCGTAACCGGCTCAGTCCTGGACCTGACCGACATCGCAACCCGGTCCCTTGAGCTGGGCCAAAGCCTATTCTGCCATCTAGATCTGATACAAGGTATCGGGAAGGATCGGCCGGGGATCAAGTGGCTTGCCAGAGATTTCGGGATCGCTGGCATTCTGACGACACGGAGCTCCCTGGTGAAGTACGCCAAGGACGAAGGGCTAATGGCTATTCAGCGTCTGTTCCTGTTCGATTCCGGGTCGCTCAAGACTGGCCTTGCGGCGTGCTCGGAATGCAAGCCCGATGCTGTGGAGATCTTGCCGGGGATCGTGCTGCCTGCTGTAGTTCATAGGTTGCCCATCAGCCGAATCCCGCGGTTTATTGGAGGAGGGCTGATCGAGACCCCGTCAGAGGTTGATGCTCTGCTGGCAGCAGGCGCAATCGGGGTTTCCGCGAGCAAGAAGGCCATATGGAAATGCCGGCGCCGGTAGACGGACGGGAGCCGAAAGAAACTCTTACGTAGTAGAAGGAATTTCCGGGCATCTGGCGAACCAATAGCAGCAGGCACGTCGACGCGAAAGCGAACCAGGCTTACATTGTCCCCACGCGTGTGGGGGTGAACCGGGTCCTGGCTTGGAGAGTAGGAGAAGGCCAGACGGAGAGTGGCTACTTTTCGTTGTCTGGCCTTCTCGTTATTGTCTAGAGGCATGAATGATCCGCCGTGTTGAGCGTAGGTGACGATGCGTGCCACGAGTCGGCACACGAAGTGCGGAATCGGAAGGAGGTGGGCCCGGGAGAACCTGTGCGGTGTTGCCAGAGACCAGTGTAGATCAGATGGCGCACTGATACCGATCAAGACGAGGAGGGTGAAGAGAAATGTCGTCAAGACGAACGCTGTCCAGTATCCTGCTGGCCGCTGCCCTGCTCATGTTGGTCTGCCTCTCCGCCGGCGCGGCGCCAAAGCTCATTCGCCTGACCTTCTACTACCCGGTAGGGGTATCCGGCCCACTGGCCACTGTCATCAACAAGTACGTAGAAGAGTTCAACACAGCTAACCCAGACATCGAAGTGATTCCCGTATACACCGGCGACTACGACCCCACGATGCAGAAAGTCCAGACCGCAGTGATGGGGGGCAACCCTCCGGATGTGTTCATTGTAGAGATATCGGAGCTGCCCACCCTACTTGCGATGAACGCGTGCGAGCCCCTGGATAAGTGGGTTTCCAAGGAGTACCTCGCTGACTTCTTTCCCGCCTTTCTTCAGAACAGCTACTCGGAGGACGGACGTATATGGGGCATACCTTTCCAGCGGAGCACTCCCGTCTTCTACTGGAACAAGGCCGCGTTCAAGGAAGCTGGCCTAGATCCGAACGTTCCTCCTCGCAACTGGAGAGAGCTGGAGGACTACGCGAAGAAGCTGGTGAAAGCTGACGCGGCAACCGGGGAGGTAAAGCGGTGGGGTGTCACGATATCTGGCGGTTGGAACGACTGGCTATTTGAAGCCTTCGTCATACAGAACGGAAGCAGCCTTCTGGACTACATCAACCACAAGGTCACTCTAAACTCTCCCGAAGCAGTTGAAGCGCTGGAATTCTGGGTTCGTCTCACTCAGGAACTCAAGGTTGCGCCACCCCACAGCACTTGGGCATCCACCCCGACGGACTTCGTGTCGGGAAGAACTGCGATGCTGTACCATTCCACGGGGATTCTCACGTTCGTTCGGACTTCAGCCCCGTTCGAGTACGGAGTGGCTTTCATGCCGGCGAAGAAGAGTTATGGCGCGGCGGTCGGCGGCGGGAACCTCCACATAGCGCGTGGGATCCCGGACGAGAGGAAACAGGCAGCCTGGAAGTTCGTTCAGTTCCTTACGACTCCGGAGATGGCTGCCAGATGGAGCAGGGATTCAGGGTATGTCGCCACCAGGCAGTCCAGCTATGAGCTGACCGAAATGAAGCAACACCTGGCCAAGTACCCTGAGTATGCTGTGGCGCGCGAACAACTTGCTTATGCCCGCGGCAAGATGATGAGTCCGGTCTTCCAGAAGATCAGAGAGATAGTCAAGACTGCGTTGGATGAAGCCACTGGTGGGAAGATCACCCCGCAGAAGTCGCTTGAAAGAGCTCAGCAGCAGGCAGAGCGACTCCTGGGCAACTGGGTGGTCAAGTAGGCCATACGCGCCTGGCCGGGCGGCTTACAGCCCGTCCAGGCGCCCCTCCTGCGCTATAGCCGTGTGGGCGCGTCAGATATGGAGGTGCATGTGGATTGCACGATAGGTTCCACCGCGGCAGGCTGAGCCCGTATCTGTACCTGTTCCCCAGTCTTCTGCTCCTGGGTGTGTTTACGTACTACCCCATTCTCTACTCGCTATGGGTCAGTTTCATGAGATGGGACATATTCAGTCCCAAGCCGGTGTTCTGCGGCATCGAGAACTATGCGGCCTTGTTCAGAGACCCTGTGTTCTGGCTGGTTATGAAGAACACTCTCGTGTACACGGTCGGCACGATTCCGATAACGATGGCGCTTGCGTTGATAATGGCGATCTTGCTCAACGAACGCATTGGATGGATGCGCGGAGTGTATCGGGCGGCCTGTTTCTACCCAACAATGGTCCCCGCGGCCGCTGCCGGGATGCTGTGGGTGTGGCTTCTGAATCCTGGGATAGGGCTGGTCAACTACTACCTGAGGAAACTCGGGGTGCCGACGGTGGAATGGCTGTACGATATGAAGTGGGCCCTTCCCGCTCTTATGTTGGTCTCTATCTGGAAGAACTTCGGTTACTACATGCTCATCTACCTTGCCGGACTTCAGGCAATACCCGGAGAGCTCTACGAGTCGGCAGATATCGAAGGCGCTTCGTTTTGGGCAAGAATACGCTACATAACTGTCCCGCTTCTGGGGCCCACGACCGTGTTCGTCGTGATAGTGAGCGTGATCAACTCGTTCCAGGTCTTCGACCTCTCTCACGTAATGACCCAGGGAGGGCCGGCCGATCGAACTAATGTGTTAGTGTACTACATATACCAGAACGCGTTCAGGTTCTGGAACATGGGGCAGGCCTCTGCGTTGACCGTGATTTTCGTGGCTCTACTTCTCATCATAATCATGACTACAATGCGGTCACTGGAGAAGAGGGTTCACTATGAAGTCTAGTCGAGGGCTGATTTCTGGGTTCGAGAAGGCGTTTCGTCTCATAGGCATCAACAACTTGCATCTACACCTGATGCTGTTGTTCGTCTCGTGCATCACTATGGCGCCATATCTCTGGGCACTTTCCACGTCCCTCAAACGGAGGATAGATGTGTTCACCCCCGTCCCCATGTGGATCCCGCGGCCAGTTTTCTTCGGCAACTACCCTCAGGTGTTTTCGATGGCGCCATTTGCCATCTACCTCGTAAACACGATCATAGTCGTGGCAGCTATTCTCCTGGCACAGGTTCTTACCACCACTCTCGCCGCGTACGTCTTCAGCCGGATGAAGTTCCGAGGAAGCCACATCCTATTTGCTCTGTTCCTCATTCAGATGTTGTTGCCGGTCCACGCCATCATCGTGCCGAACTACCTGACCATGCGCAGCCTCAAGCTTCTAGACACTCGGTTGGCTGTGATGCTCCCATTTTGGGCGAGCGGCTACGGGACGTTCCTCCTGCGACAGGCGTTCAGGCAGGTTCCCCGAGATTTCGAGGATGCCGCACTCATTGACGGCTGCAGCGCCTTGCGATTTCTGTTCAGCGTGCTTGTGCCGCTCGCAAAGCCTACTCTCATTGCCTTTGGCCTGATCAGTGTGGTTACTCACTGGAACGACTTCTTCTGGCCGCTTGTGGTGACCGACAGTCCCAGAATCAGGACTCTCACCATCGGCTTGGCCATGTTTGTACAGCAAGAAAGCGGGGCCGATTGGACGCTGCTCATGGCCGCAACGGTGTTCGTCACCGCTCCGTTGATGCTGCTGTTTCTTGTCTTTCAGCGCAGATTCGTTGAGAGCTTCATGTCTGCTGGGATTAAGGGCTGATAGGTGTGCCTGGGCAAAGGGGGACGTGCTCATTGTTGACGACCTTTCGCGGGTACATCCTGGACCTGGACGGTACGGTGTACCGCGGCGATAAGCTGATACCCGGAGCCGACAAAGTGGTGGCGACACTCCGGAAGATGGGCAAGAAAGTGGTCTTCCTTTCCAACAAGCCGACGGAGACGCGCGCGGACTACGCCACCAAGCTCATGCAACTTGGCGTCCCAGCGGACGAGGATGACGTGGTGAACTCGTCATTTGCCATGGCCCAGTACCTGGCTGCCCGTTCTCCGGGGTGCAGGGCTTATGTTATTGGGGAACCTCCGCTAGTTGATGAACTCCGAAGGGCTGGTGTGACCGTAGTTGACAACCCAACGGGGCCCGAAGCGCCGGTTGACTACGTCATAATTGCGTTCGACAGGACCTTCGACTACGCGAAACTCAACAACGCCCTCCAGGCTGTGAGGCTTGGGGCGAGGCTCCTGGCCACCAATGCCGACCGCACCTGCCCGGTCGAAGGAGGAGAGATTCCCGATGCCGCGGCCATGATTGGGGCGGTCGAAGGCGCTACTGGGGCCAAGGTGGAGCTGGTAATCGGCAAGCCCAATCCGATAATGCTCGAGTTGGCGTGCAAGCGGATGGGGGTGTGTCCCCATGAGTGTCTTATTGTAGGGGACAGACTGGAGACAGACATGCTTATGGGCAAGAGAGCAGGCATGATGACCGCTCTTGTATTGACCGGAGTGACAAGTGGAGATCAGGTGGAGGCACTGTCTTTCCGACCAGACTACGTACTGGACTCCATCGGCGACCTGCTCCGTTAGAGACGGAGTTCAAGACCTAAGGGCTATCTCTGCACGGCTTCGCCCACGTACGCCAGGAATCGGCCTTCGTCCCGGCGAATACTGGAGCTTGGCTGATTCTCTTTCGTTCGGAGGCGTAGATTCGTGCACATCACAAAACCTACCTTGGGCATGCACGACGCGCGCCATCGCAGGTGTGGAACCGGTTCATCCTCAAGGGTGAGGTGAACCTGGCCGTGCGCTCGAACTATGATCACGTCGAAGGCTCGACTTGGATCGGATGGGATGTCGGGGTCGGGCTGGTCATCACGCTCTGAGGGCAGTGATCTCCCCTGACCCTCATGCTCTGCGTGCGGTGATTCCTCAGAATCTCCACCTGACCCTGGACCTCGCGTGCCCAAAGGTATCCGGCGCCATAACCCACTGGAACTCGGCAAAGAGCCAGCGGAACTCACCTCCCGCCATCAGGTGGGGGTAGACTCTCTCATCCTTGAAGACGTATGTCCCGCCTGCTCCAGCATACGCCCGGGACAATATGAAGAAATCCCCCGGCAGCACGTAGAGCAGTGACGCGCTGGCATCTGCGCCTTCCGTGGGGTTGTCGATGTTGAAGGCCAGTGCAAAACGGTCTGAGATCGTAAGCCCCACGCCGAAGCTGACAGTCTGGGCAATCACGTAGCTCGCCTGAATCCATTGGGGGCGGGCGAAGTCCGATCTCTCCTCCGCCTGTGTGACGCCGCAGGCAGACATCAGCAGAGCGGACAACACGGCTATGGCTACGACAGGACTCTTCACACAACGGCCTCCCTTGAGCATACTGGTAGCAGAAACCATGGCCCGGCGAAATCCTCGCCCTGAAGCGGGGACAACACGGATTCCTCAGTTGGCCAACTGTGAGTGGAACTCTTGCCGGGGTCGGAAGGTCTCAAGGAAGGATCGGAGGTTGCATCTTGGAGCCGAAAGGAAACAGCAGTGGCCGGGGCGTCCGGGCACTCCTCTGGTGGGTTCTTGCAGTGGCTTACCTCGCTGTCATATTCATTGCCGCATGGCGACCGGAGTTTGGGGCTGAGGCCGCCAGGCAGATTGTCTCACGTCTGTTTCCGACGCTTGGGCCTGCAACCATTCATGGTATCGTGGTCGGGGTGCGTAAATCCCTGCATTTCCTCGGGTATGCCGCTTTCGCGATCATCCTGGCCAACGCCTTCCTCGGGACGATCCCGAAGCCGCGCTCTGCGAGGCCTGTCGTCACGGCATGTGTTATCGCGGGGCTCGCGGCAGTCTCCCTGGCAGTCTTCGATGAGGCACTTCAGGCAAGATTCCCTCATCGGTCCGGGAACCCCAGGGACATCGGCATCGATATCCTCGGGATCGCTGTGGGTGTTGCGCTGAGATTGCGGTCTGCCCTGTAGTGTTCATTCTGTCAGTACACCTGAGATCTAGGAGGTGCCTTCATGACGTTTCCCAGACACTGTGCCCGCCTCGCTGCAGTAGCCCTTGTTGTCGCCCTTGTGGCGATCCTCACTTCCGGTTGCTTCCCATTTGGCACTGAGGTGACACTCTTCTACGAGACGTTCACTAACCCGGACCCATCCTGGGATGATGGCTGGGATGGCACCGCGAGCTGGGGGGTTGTCGATGGTATATGGGACCCGTACTATCAAATGTCGGTGAGCAATGACCACCGCTCGGTTGTAGCGCCGATACCTGTGGGTCCACTCGACAGCTACACCGTGAGCGCAGATGTAGCGAGAATCGCGGGGTCAAATATTGCCTATGGGATCGCCTTCGCGATACAGGGCGAAACGTCTGCGTGGCAGAGCGCGCAGTTCTATCTCTTCGTCGTGAACCCGGGGAACCAGACGTGGGAGCTTCGCGAGTGGGACGAGGGCTGGACCCATCTGAAGAACGGGGGTTCGATCTACATAAACCCCGGCGGCGCCTCCAACAATCTCAAAGTGAGCCGGTCGCTTGCAGGGGGAATCAAGATCTATGCAAACGGCAAACAGCTTACGTCGATCACGGATTTCTCCTTCACGGGCAACCGGTATCTCGCCCTCTACATCGAGACTGTGAGCACCACTTCAGCCACTGTGAAGTTCGACAATGTGCTGGTGACCGGCACGAATCTCAAGGTGGCTAAGTTCTCTGCGGGCGCGCTGCCGCCTGCAGGGGCCGGGCCGGCGCCTGTGCCAGAGTCCAAGCTGGAGATCCTGCCTGAATAGGACGGCGTATCCGGATCGGGGTCAGAGGACTAGCCAACGAACAGGGGGCAGTGCTGCGTGCCAGGAGCCAATGTAGTGTTCTTTGTGTCTTCACTTCGTGATCAGTCCCGCATGGACGAACGAGCTTCCCAATACCTGGCGGGTTTCGGAGCCGTCCCCGGGTATGAGTTCGCCGTCATCGATCCTGAGAGCGATATCCACCCCGGTGACGTCACCGTTCTCGTGGTTCTGAGTGGAGGCACAGAGTCTTCCGCGCTCAAGTTCATAGCGCGGACTGAAGGACCGGTCTTGATGCTCGCGCACCCGGCCGACAACGCGCTTGCGGCGGCTCTCGAGATCCTAGCCTTCATAAGGGCTCAGGGCAGGTCCGGGCGAGTAGTCCAGGCGTCGCCCGGATGGCAGGATGAACTCTATACCCTTCTTCGCCTCGCCTCAGCGCACGCAACGATGCGCCGTGCCGCCATCGGCGTGATTGGGGCGAGGGATGTGGAGGTCATGTCTCCCAGGCGCCTTGCCTCGGAGGTCCGGCGGGTGTGGGGGCCGCGGCTCGAGTTCATGGATGTGGAAGACTTGGTGGATGCGGTGGATTCCGCTGATCCGGCGCGGGTTGAGGAGGCTGCTCGCGAGCTTTCCGTCGGGGCGTCAGCTGTTGTGGAGCCGACCCCCGACGTCATGCTTGGAGCGGCCCGGGTTTACGTGGGTTTACGGGACATAGTGGACGCACGCGGCCTCGCGGCTGTCGCGGTGAAGTGTTTCGACCTCCTGTCTCTCATCGAGAACACCGGGTGTTACGCACTTGCCCGACTGAATGAGGAGGGGGTCCCTGCAGCGTGCGAGGCGGATATCCTATCCGCTGTGGGGATGCTTCTTCTTCATGCCATCACGGGGCAGCCGAGTTTCATGGCGAATCCGTCGTCAATCGACCCGCGGACGGGGAAAGCCGTATTCGCCCATTGCACTATTGCCCGGACAATGACCGGATCTTACGTTATCCGGTCGCATTACGAATCGGGCATCGGCGTCGGCATCGAGGGGCGAGTCGCCCCGGGCGACTTGACCATCGCGCGAATCGGAGGCCGGGCGCTCGACGAGGTCATGGCGGCGCGGGCCCGGCTTGTGGAATGCGGATCTCGCGCGGACCTCTGCCGTACCCAGCTTACGTTGGAGTTCAACGACCCAGCCGATGCCGAGGGACTCCTTTTTGCCCCGCTTGGTAACCACCACCTGGTTGTCGCGGGGGATTGGGTGGAGATGATCGAGACATACGTGTCGCTCTATGCAAGACGACATAGGTAGAAGTTCAGCGGCATGAGGCACAAGGCGGCCGCTCCTGGCTCCCGACTATGGGCGCTGGAAGCGGCCGTTACTCTTGGGCGGATTCTCTCTCCGTTTCAGTCTCCTGCCTTCTCGCATCCCCTGGTTGGCCCCCCACGGCTATTCAAGTGTGACACTTTTTCCTGTGGGTGCAGGAATAACACCAGTCGCGCCGAATATGTGTAATTGCGCGGTTGAAGAACAAATGCACACTCTTGCTCGGCCGCTCAATTGAGGCTTTCAAGGGGAGCGATAGGAACATGAATATACTGGAGCTCAAGAAGACCCTGGCAAGCGGGGGAGTTGTTCTGGGAAGCGAAGTCCACGAGCTCGCGATGCCCGCGATTGCAGAGCTCTACGCGGCTGCGGGTTTCGACTTCATAATGGTCGACTGCGAGCACACTTCGATAGATCTCTCAGCGGCTGTGGAGATCTTCAGGGTTGCCCGAGGCAACCAGATTGCCCCGTTCATACGGGTGGCTGAAGTCGATTATGCACTCATCTGTCGTGCTCTGGACCAGGGAGCAAACGGCATCATAGTCCCCAGGGTAACCTGTAGGGAACAAGTGGCCGAAGCGGCCAGCATGGTCAGGTACCCGCCGACGGGGCGGAGGGGGATATACGCAGGAGGCTCACCGGCGAGCTACAGAGATATGGACCCCAACGAATATGTGCGGTGGGCTAACGATGCGATCATGCTCGCCATTATGCTTGAGAGTAAGGAAGCCATAGACGGCATCGACAACATCATTTCTGTCCCAGGTGTCGACCTGGTCCTGGTAGGCCCAGCAGACCTCTCCTTGAGCATCGGGCATCCGTTCGAATTCGAACATCCGCTTGAGGTCTCCCTGATGAGAAAGGTCGTCCAGAAGTGCAGGGATCGGAACATCCCATGTGGCTGCGCCTACTGGGACGTGGATCTTGCGAAATTCTGGGTGAACGAAGGCATGCAGTTTGTGTGGATCGGCAACGAAGTGAATATGATTGCCAGCTGCTCGAAAGACATCATCGCAAGATTCCGTGGGTGACGCCCGGACAGGCGTGCCGGCCCGGGCACTGCAAAGCTTGGATTATGTGCTTGGGGGCCTTAGTTACCTCTGCGGCACGCAGGCAACTGCCTCGATTTCGACAAGGACGTCTGCGCAGAAGTCCACTACCACGGTAGTTCGCGCAGGAGGGGCAGTCTTGAAGTAGCGAGCGTAGACAGAGTTGAACGTCGCAAAGTCCGTCCGGTTCTTGAGGAAGGCGTTGACCTTCACTACGTCGTCCAGGCTGCCGCCGCACTGCCGCAGCATGTCGGAGATGCGTTCGAGCACCAGTTCTACCTGGGCAGATAGCCCTTGCACCTCTACCCGGCCGGTGTCTCCGTCATAGGCAGTTTGTCCGGACACGAACAAGAGATCGCCTGCTCTGACGACCTGAGAGAAAGGTAACGCTCTGTAGCCTTCGATGCAGATTCCTTTGGATTTCACAGTCCCGTACCTCCTTCGCGCCCTGGCGATCGCTCTTATCGGCCTGATGGATAGGCGCGGCCATGCCGCCCTAGATTCCTCATGATCGGGATGGAATCCTCCTGCTCGGGCCCAGTGGCCCCGAAGATAGACTGCTCCGAGGCAACGGGAGGCGAGACACCTGAATTGACACACCGAGATAGAGTCATGTTGGCCCTTTCTCACGAGGATCCAGACCGGATTCCCGTGGACCTGGGCGCCACGCCTGTGACCGGCATTCATGAGCAGGCATATAGGGTGCTCCGAGAGTATATTGGGCTGCCGGCCATCGATCCAGTGATCGTCAACAGGATGCAACAGACAGTCCTTCCGGACGAGGACGTTCTCCAATTCCTGGGTGTGGACGTTCGGGGCATTTTCATGGGTCCTATCCGCGCCTCAATGTGTGAAGAGTACCCCGACGGATCCTATAGGGACATGTGGGGGGTGGTCCGGGCGAAGCCCCCTGGCAGCTACTACTTCGACATGGTCGGAAGTCCGCTCGACCGAGAGGACCTTACAGTCCGTGAGGTGGAGAAGTTCCCGTGGCCGGACTACCGGGACCCAGCTATCTATGAGACGATCGAGGAGAGGTGCCGGACCCTGGAAGGAATAGACTCCGCCAGAGTCTTCAACCTTGGTGCTGCGGTGGTACAGATAAGCCAGTTCATGCGCGGATATGTCCGGTGGTACGAGGACTTGATCCTCAGGCCCGAGCTGATCCAGTCCATAATGGACCACATAACTGAGTTCCACCTGGGCGTTGCCGGGGAGGTACTCAAGCGGATCGGGGACCAGATAGATGTGGTCTTCTTCGGGGACGACCTGGGGACACAGCATAGCCTGCAATTTAGCCCCGAGGCCTATAGATCCGTGGTCAAGCCTTTTCACCGTAAGCTATTCCGGTTCGTCAAGGAGCGAAGCCGAGCCCGAGTGCTGCTCCACTCGTGCGGTGCGATCTTCCCCATCGTGGGGGACCTAGTCGACGCGGGGGTGGACATCCTCAACCCGGTTCAGGTCAGCGCAGAGGGTATGGAAATAGAGGCACTTAAGAGGCAATTCGGCAAGGAACTCTGTTTTTGGGGGGCCATAGACAATCAGCGCGTGCTGCCCACCGGGACCCCGTCCGATGTAATGAAGGCTGTGGCCAGGACCGTAGATGTCCTGGGTCGGGGCGGAGGGTACGTTCTGTGTGCGTCTCACAACCTTCAACCGGGAACCCCACCCGAGAACATCCTGTCCATGTACGAGACAGCGCGGGGGCGGGTTGAACCGTCATGACGGCGTCGGTGTTCAGAAACGCTGGACTTCGTGGAGGTGGTGGCAGGGACTCTTGCACAGGCTAACGCGTCAACGAACCTACACTAGACAATCCAACTGAACCAGAAGGAGAGATCGAAATGAGAAGACTAGGGCAGATCATGTTAGCTCTGATTCTCGTGGCCCTGCTCGGTTGCACCGCAATGGCCAGTACCAAAGCAGTTGTTTTGAAAGCGGCTTACGATTTCCCTACAACGTCACCTGTTCACGCCGGTATGGTGGCCGCTGCCGACTACCTGAGCAAGGCCACCGGCGGGCAGGTCACGTTGCAGCTCTTCCCCAACACCTGGGGGACACAGCAAGACTCGACAATGGCTCTCCTCCAGGGGACTCTCGACATTTACCACGCTGGGGCCACCTGGATGGCTGAGTACTACCCGCCTATCGGGGCCATCGAAGCACCGTTCCTCTACAGAGACATTGACCATGTGAACAAGTTCCGTGAGAGCGACATAGCCAAGGAGCTCATGGACGGCTTTGCCTCCAAGACCAATCTAAGGATCCTCAGCATCTGGTACCTGGGTCTGAGGCAAACCCTGCTGGCCAATAAGCCTGCACGGACTCCTGAAGACTTCAAAGGCATCAAACTGCGAGTCCCGCAGGCTGCCATGTATCTGGAGACCGCGAACGTTCTGGGCACCACCGGGACCCCAATCCCTATCAACGACGTCTACATGGCCCTCAAGACCGGGATCGTGGATGGAACTGAGAACCCGCTTGTGCAGATCGACAACATGAAGTTCTACGAGGTCGCCAAGTACCTCGTTCTCACCGGGCACATGGTCAGCTATACAATGCCGATCATCAACGCTGCAAGCCTGAACAAGGTACCAAAGGAGTTCCAGCCTGCTCTCTTTGAGGCATTTGCTCAGGGGATGAAGGTCAACGACACCATCAACCTTGAAGGCGAGGCCTCCATCCTCAAGCAGTTCCAGGACCGCGGCATCGTCGTGATCCAGCCGGATCAGGCCGCCTTCCGCGAGAGGGCTAAGTATCTCTCGACGAAGTACGCCAAGCAGTGGGGAGACATCTACGACAGGATATCAGCGATCAAGTAGGACCAGGACGACACGGGGGAGCGGGCCGGCAGGACCCGCCACTGAAATCACGGGGACCCCGGGGACACCTGTTGTCCCCGGGGAACCCTCACGGGAGAGGGTGGTCACATGGGCAAGAAACTGCAGGCTATCGAGAAGGCCCTAGGCGGGCTCCTCGTTTTTGCCGTCTTCGTCGTCGTCATAATCCAGGTGTTCTACAGGTACGTGCTGGACCACCCGATCTTCTGGAGCGACGAATTGGCCTCATACTTGTTCATCTGGATGGTGGCAATCGGGACTGCCTACGCTCAGAGCAGTAGGTCGCACGTGCGCATGGATATCGTGTCCAGCCGTCTTCCGGCGCGCCTGGCTTGGATAACAGGTCTGGCCTTAAACGTTATCATCCTAGTGTGCCTAATCTCCTCTCTCGGCCCCGGCCTCAAGCTGGCCAACCTGATGATGAAGTTCAAGACTCCCGGGCTTCGGGTATCGTGGGCCGTGGTCCTGATAAGCTCTCCAGTCTGTTTCACCCTTGTCTGCCTCCACATTATCGAGGACACTGTAACAGCTCTTCGCTCCAGGTTCGGGCATCGCAGGCAAGACAGTCCTCGGAACGCAGGGAGGGCATCCTGATGGGTCTTACCGTGTTTACGATCAGCCTTGTAGCTCTCATAGCCCTGGGAATGCCCATCGTGTTCTCGATGATCGTGGCGTCCTGGGCGTACGCGCTCGCGTCAGGAGTCGCCCTGACCGTGGTGGCGCAGAAGATGGTCACCGGCCTTGAGAGTTTCACGTTGCTGGCGGTGCCGTTGTTCATGCTCTCCGCTGAGGCCATGAACAACACATCTGTCACGCGACGGCTTTTTGACTTCGCCAACAAGCTTGTGGGCCGGTTCCCTGGCGGGATAGGGCATGTGAACGTCTTCACATCCATGATCTTCGCCGGGATGTCAGGGTCTGCAGTCGCAGACACCTGCGGAATCGGCTATGTTTGCTTGACTGAGATGGACAAGCGCGGGTTCGGCATGCCTTTTAGCACCGCAGTGACTGCGGCGTCCTCCACAATCGGGCCAATCATACCCCCGAGCATCCCCATGGTCGTCTACGCTGTTGTGGCTGGGGCATCCGTGGGCAAGCTCTTTCTGGGAGGGGCGATCCCCGGGGTGCTTATGGGAGTCACCCAGATGATATACATCTACTGCATCTCGCTAAAACGGGGATACGCCGCAGAGAAGAGGTCGACGTGGAGAGAGAAGTTGATAGCCACGAGAAACGCTGTCCTCCCGTTGCTCACCCCGGTCATCCTCCTGGGGGGGATCTACGGCGGGGTCTTCACTCCCACCGAGGCTGCCGCGGTTGCAGTGCTTTACGCTCTCTGCCTCGGGGCAGTCTACGGGGACCTGAACCTGAGGAAACTCGGTGAGATCTCGGTACGGGTGCTCCTTTCGGCCGGGATAATCATGTCCATAGTGGCAGCCGCCAACCTGTTCAGCTGGGTCATGGCCGCGGAGCAGGTGCCGCAGAGAGTCGGCGCCATGTTCCTCTCGGTCACCAATACCCGCGTCGGGCTCCTCTTCATGCTCAATATCGTTTTCCTGATTCTTGGCGCGATTATGGACATCAACACTATCCTTCTGGTGTTCGTGCCGATGGTCCTCCCTGCGGTGACCGCTATGGGGATCGACTTGGTCCATTTTGGAGTCATAGTCGTCCTCAACACTATGATAGGTCTACTCACTCCGCCTTATGGGATGAATCTATTTATACTAAGCGGGCTCACTGGGCTGACCATCAACCAGATCCTCAAGGAGCTCTGGCCATTTATCATCATGCTCGTGGGCCTTCTGTTCCTCATTACCTACGTCGAACCTATCGTGATGTGGCTGCCGAATCTGCTGGTCAAATAGGGTGAGGTGGTTAACTAGTGACATCACGAGAGAGAGTCCTGACGACCCTGGCGCGAAAACGGGCGGACCGCCCTCCGGTGGACGGTTGGTTCGGCCCCGGGCCCTGGCACAGATTAAAGGCCCACTACGGAACCGTGGACGACGAGAGCCTCAGGCGGCAGCTCGGCATCGATTTCCGGCCGATCGTTATGGAGCCTGGCCCGGGGTTCCGAGAGAGAGCTGATTTCTTTCCTCTCAACGCAGTAGGGCTGCATGAGGCGAGCTACACGGTTGTGCCTGTGGGCCCCGGCCTTTTCGAGGATGAGTGGGGAGTCAGGATCGGGGTGGACGAGGACGGCGCCAACTGGCACTATGCCCTCCATCCGCTCGCAGGCAAGCTGGCGGCAGGGGACTTGAGGATTGACGTGTCCGGGCGCATCCCGGATCTCTCCGCCCCAGGCAGGTTCACCGCTGCCGCAGCTTGTGCCCGGGAGTGGAGAAAGGACTGCGCGGTCCTTGCGGGGGTGAGCACCCTCTTCCGGCAGGGGTGGATTCTCGTGGGGTTTGCGGAGTTCCTAGAAAGCCTGGTGCTCAACCCCGAGGGTGTTGAAAGCCTGTTGGACCAGCTGTTCGATTACTTCGTAGCACAGATCCGGGCGTACATAGACGCCGGGGCGGACATTATCCAGCTCCTCGGAGACCTCGGCAGCCAGACCTCGATGTTCATCTCCCCCGCCATGTGGAGGAGGATCTTCAAGCCCAGGATGAAGAGACTGATCGAGGCGACTAGGCGGCAAGAGGTCTACTACTTCCTGCACAGCGACGGGAACATCGAGGCGATCGTGCCTGATCTCATCGAGATAGGCATCGATATGCTCAACCCGATCCAGCCGGAGTGTATGGACCCTGTGAAGATGAAGAAGAAGTACGGAGCTGATCTGATCCTCTACGGAACTCTGTCGCTCCAGCGCACGCTCACCGTGGGCAGACCGAGGGACGTACGGGACGAGGTGCTCAGGAGGGTGGATGAGTGCGGACAGGACGGCGGGTTGATACTCGCCCCGTCCAATGTGATAACGGACGACGTGCCACTGGAGAACGTAGTCGCTCTCTATGAGACTGTTCGGGAACTCGAATGAGAGCAGGTTTTCCGAGACTATTCCCGCCCCAACGAGACGGGGCAGGTGGAAGGAGTTGAAACGAGTTGAGCGGAGTGGAGGACCCGGTGGTAGCCAGATGCCTGAGTAGGCAGCAGGAATTTTGGCGCCATGCCAACTCAGACGGCGCCCTGATCGGACTGCGCGAGAAATGGGTGTTCCCACTGGACTCCTTCTCCGTTGGCCTGCCAGACGGCGTGCTGGGCCCTTTCTCGTTCGATCCAGCGGACCATGCACGTGTCTACCTCGATTTCTGCAGGGAGAACGGGTTCGTCCAGGGAGATCTCTTGCTGCCCGCCACGCCCATGACGGCATTCCCGTGGGTTGAGGCAATGTGCGGGTGCGAGGTCCACTACTCCCGAGACAGTAAAGTGGTCTGGGCGGAGCCCTGGCTCGAGCGGCTCGAAGACGTGGGCCGGATAAGGGAGTATAGCCAGAACCAGTGGTTCCGAGGAATAGTCGATTACCTGACAAGGCTTCGCGACGGCATAGGGCCAGGCTTCCCCGTAGCAACCACTCTCATGCGCGGGACCGGAGACATATTGGCAGCCGTGCGCGGCACCCAGAACTTTGTCTACGACATGTACGATTCTCCTCGCCAGGTTATGGAGGCGGCGGAGGCGTGTACTGAGGTGTTCATCGAGAGTTGGAAGGCGCAGACTGAGGTCATCCCGGAGTACGGCGGAGGCTACTTCTGCGGACCGATGGCGGTGTGGGCTCCAGGCAAGACTATATACTTCCAGGAAGACGTGTCCGCGATACTCTCGCCGGACATGTACCGTCGGTTCTTTTTGCCTTTTGACAGGATTCTCGCCGGGGTCACCCCCGGACTGTCTCTGATGCATCTGCACTCCACCGGCTTGCATGTGTTGGACGACGTGGTGTCCATCGAAGCCTTGGGGTGTGTGCAGGTGTGCATAGACGTCCTTGGGCCGAAACCGGGAGACCTGCTCGGGGAATTCCGCCGGGTTCAAGATGCAGGGAAGTGTTTGATGATCTATGGGGACCTGAACAAAGCAGAAGTGGAGATTCTCGAACGGGCGCTTCGTCCCGAAGGCCTGCTCATCTTCGTCGTCCGTGGGATCGGGCAGTCCTGACAGAGTGCTGGTGATAATGGGCAGGACATACCGGGTTTGGGAAAGCAGGAATCCGGGTCCGGCTGCAGAAGCTTGTACCTGTATGATGTTATGACCAGCTTATTATCACAGCGCCGGTAACAGCCCCGACGGGGAAGTACCGCCCGAGGTTGTTGGAAAGGGTGGAGCAGGCATGAGAGCAGAGCTGGACGGGATGTGTGGGAAGCTCGACCGGGTTACCCTCTCTCAAGAGGTGGCTGACCGGATCCAAAGACTCATAGTCGACCAGTCCCTGGAGGTCGGGACCATGCTGCCTTCGGAGAACTCGCTCGCACAGTCCTTCGGAGTGAGCCGGACGGTGATACGGGAGGCATTCAAAGTTCTGAAAGCCAAAGGCCTCGTAGATGTCCAGCCAGGTAAGGGCACTGTCGTGAGGAGCCCGGGCAGGAAGTCCGTCTCGGATACGATTAAGCTCTACCTTACAGTCAAACAAGGCGGGAAGCCTTCGCACATCGAGGCTCTCTACGAAATCAGAGAGGTTCTGGAGTGCCGCATAGCCGAGCTCGCGGCGGCTCGAAGGACCCCTGAGGATTTGTGTCATCTGCGAGACGCCCTGGAGAGAATGAAGGAGCAACAGGAGGACGCACAGGGATGGACCCGGGCGGACCTCGAGTACCACCGGCTCCTCGCCCGCTCCACCCAAAACGATCTCTTCCTCCTCTTACTGCAGCCAATTGCTGAGCTGCTCGGGGAGGTCATCTACAGGGGGTGGACCGAACCCAGCGGGGCGGACCAAGGAATAGCGGCCCACGAGGCCATTCTCCGCGCTATTGAAGAACAGTCGCCGGAGGAGGCCCGCCGGCTTATGGCAGACCATGTTGAAGATTCAAGGCAGCGTGTTCGTCGCACCTTGCAGGCTTGATTCTGGACGGAGGTCATAGAGCAGTGCGGATTACGAAGCTGGAATCGTTCCTATGCAATGCAGGATTACGTAACTACCTGTTCCTCAAGCTTCACACGGACGAAGGGATCGTAGGGGTGTCCGAGGCTTCTCTAGAGTGGCAGGAAGAGGCGACCCAGCGGGTCCTCCACGAGTTCTTCGAGCAAAGATACGTCATCGGTGCTAACCCCTTCGACGTGGAACAGCTCTGCCGGACCATGATCCGCGATCAGTATCAGGGTGGACCTGTTGCCCTTACCGCCATCAGCGGGATCGAGATAGGGTGCTGGGACATAATCGGAAAGGCCCTGGGCCAGCCGCTCTACAACCTCCTCGGGGGCGTTGCGAACCCGACAGTGCGCGCCTACGCCAACGGTTGGTATGGGGGGAAGGCTGACCCGGCGGAGTACGCCAGAAGAGCCAAGTCAGTAGTTGAGATGGGTTACACTGCCCTGAAGTTTGATCCTTTTGGGACAGCTTTCAAGAACCTCGACAGACGTGATGTGCACCGGGCGATCGATATTGTGTCGGCAGTGGCGGACGCGGTCGGCCCCGAGGCCGAGTTACTCATAGAAGGTCACGGTCGGCTGAGCGTGCACTCGGCCATCGAGGTCGCCCGGGAGCTCGAGAGATTCCCCAATATCGGATTCTTTGAGGAACCGGTCACCCCAGATAGCTTGGACCTTCTCAAAGAGGTCAAGGACAGGACGAAGGTGCGGATAGCTGCAGGAGAGAGGCTCTACACTCTGTCGGATTTCTTCCGGTTCTGTTCCATGAGAGCCGCTGAGGTGGTGCAGTTCGATATTGACCACATTGGCGGAATATCTCAGGCCAAGAAAGTCGCGGCCATGGCCGAGGCGCAGGACATTTTTTTCGCTCCGCATTCCTCTGTCGGCCCGGTGGCGGCGCAGGCAGCGCTCCACATCGACATAAGCACTCCGAACCTCTTCATGCAGGAAGCATTCCACGAGTTCGATGTGGCATGGAGATCGGACTTCGTTTGCGGATGGAACCCTGTGGAAAACGGGACTTTCAAGATCCCAACCGGGCCAGGCCTTGGAATTGGGCTGGACGAGGATGCGATCCGGGCTCACCCCCCCGTCCCGAACTGCTTTCCGTCCCTGTGGGACGCGGAGTGGATCGCGAAATTCGACCAAAACCCGAGAGGCCCTAGGGCTTGAGTTCTATCGCGGAGGTGAACGGCATGGGCAGGCTCTTCGATGGCTTCTTTCGGATGGTGAAGGCTGCGAACAAAGCTGCTCTCGTCCTGATCTACTCTGTCATAATCGTCGTGTGCTTCTTGGCGGTGGTTTTCCGGTACGTGCTCAACAACTCACTCACGTGGGCGGAAGAATTGGCGAGATACCTCTTCGTTGCACTGACCTTCCTCGGGGCGGCGTACGTAGTGCCAAGGAACGGGCATGTGAGTATGGACGCAATCTACCTGAGCCTGCCCGAGAAAGCCCGCAAGGTCATAGATGGCATAGTCGCAGTCTGCACAGTTGTGTTCCTTGTGTACGTGCTCCGGGCGATGAACCAGTCCATGGCCATAATCGCCCGACAGCGGTGGAGCAGTCTTCCCCTCCCGATGAGAATCGCGTACGCTCCCATGACAATCGGGGCGGCTTTGAGCCTGGCATATTTATTCGAAATGTTCGTTAACAAGATACGAAAACAGGGAAGACTCGACCCCTCATATCGAAGAGTTCGGGATTGCCAGAGAGGGTGAGGTGCGCCGGCCATGATGGCAATATCCTTGGGAGTGTTCGCAGCACTGCTCATTATTGGAGCCCCAATAGTACTCGCACTCGGTGTCGGTGCCCTCGCCGCTCTGGTTTATCAGGGAGTACCACTGTCTCTCGTGGCTACCCGCATGTTCGCTGGGCTGGACTCCTTCCCACTGATGGCGATTCCGTTCTTCATCCTTGCGGGCGAGTGCATGAACACGGGCGGAATCACCAGGCGGCTGGTGACTCTGGCTAACGCCATGGTCGGCCACATGGTCGGCGGGCTATCCAGTAGAGTCCATATCCTGGTGTAAAAGGCAGTAGGCGATGGTGG
>JANLFS010000011.1:0-4104 GCA_024655925.1 Bacillota bacterium
GTCGAGAAGAAATGCGATGCGCTTTCCGGAGGGTATGCAATCCAACACCTGTTTCAGATCATCCACGCACTTGCCGAGCGCGCCCAGATGCCCAGCGTGACTCGGGTTTGCCACAACAACCACGTCGTGAGTCTCACACACTGTCTTGTAGTTGAATGCTGCGGTGGCATGACGGGTTTCATCTACATTGTTGGTGACCACCATCTCCGCAAGTTCCTCAGTCGAAAGGTTCAGGTAGTCTTGCGGGAAGGTGGCAAACCTCTTCACGGCGCCAGGAGGAGCCCAACCGGAGACCCTGGGAGCGCAGAGCACCAGTGTTCCACCGGGCTCAAGGGCCATGTCCGCCCGTATGAGCGCCTTCAGACACTCGTTCATGTATGGCGAACATGTGCACGCAACGACAGTATCCACCCGTTTTGGCAGCCTGGTCGTCCTGGTCTCCAGGAACCGTCTGACACCTTCCCGGTGAGCCTTGACCGGATGTCCGGCGACGACTGCGGTAGGCCTTCTCTCGTGGTCTACAACGGTGTTAATCACGAAGTTCAGGCCTATAAGCTCTCCTGCTTCTTCAAGGTCCTGCCTGACCGGGTTGTCGTCCACACGGCCCATGGCCGATTTGGGGGAAAGCATGAGGCAGTGGTTGTGGTCCACACTTGTCTTGGATGCTATCCCGGGCATCACGATCTTATGGCCTCCGCTGAACCCGGCATCCATGTGTGGTATCACACTGCCCAACCCCACCATGAAGTCGAGCTCGTCCACGATGGAGTTCGCCCAGATGGGGGTGCCGAACGATGTTATACCTCGGAAGACCATAGGTGAGTGTCTAGCATCATGATCGACAACCCAAGGCCAGCCTGCAAATGCTGAACCCACCTTAGCCTCGAGGCTTCCCTCTTCGTGAATGTGCAGTCCGGGGGAGTGGACGAGACAGATATGCTCCTCGCTTACTCCCGCTTCAAGCAGGTAGGCAACAAGCACCGGGAGTATTGCTGCCACCGGGGTGGGCCTTGTAAGGTCATCGAAGATGACTCCCACTTTCGAGCCGGACCCCACAAGCTCTCCCAGTGGGGGTGATCCCACCGGTGTGTTCAGTGCAGTCAGGATGGCATCTCTGAGGTCAGCTACAGGTTGACCTTCCGGTGGTTCGTAGATGGAGCACCCACAGGGAATCGACGGTTTGACACACTCAGGGTCACATGAACAGCTCTTGCAGTTGTATGGCACTGCGCTTACCTCGCTCACACTCTGTAGATAGCCTGTCGGACTACGCGAACCCCAACAATCTGGGGAGGAACAAGACAACGTCTGGGGTGTACGTGATCACTGCCAGCAGGACGATGTCGAGAGCCAAAAAGGGGATGAGCTCTCTAACTAAGTCCTTGAAACTGACCTTACATATTGAGAGAGTTGCGAAAAGCCCACTGCCTACCGGAGGCGTGAGCATCCCAATCATCAGGTTGAAGATGGCGATGACTCCGAAGTGAACAGGGTGTATTCCGAACTTGGTTGCTATGGGGAAGAGGATCGGACACAGCAGCAGCTGGGCCGATATGATGGGAAGCCACATTCCCCAGAACAAGAAGAGAAGGTTGACCATAAGAAGGAACATGAACTTGGAACCACCGGTCATGTGGATGACCCACTCTGTGAGCATCATGGGGAACCCCTCGTATGAGAGAACCCACTCTAGAACGGCCGAGCCTCCCAGAAGGATGTATATCTGAGCAGATGCAAACGCCGCCTTGCCGATTATCGCTGGGAACTGCTTGATGGTGACATCGCCACTGGCGAACGCCACTATGCCGGAGTATACAGCAGCTACAGCTGCAGCTTCTGTTGGGCTGAATACGCCCAGAACTATGCCGCCCACGATTATGACCGGAGCAATAAGGGCGAAGACTCCGCCTTTGATTGCCCCCCAGAACTCATGGGCCGACACTGGGGCAACTCTGTAGGGGTAGTCTCTTTCCTTGGTCCGCCAGGCTACCACAATTGCGCACGCCACTCCGATGAGAAGTCCCGGTATGGCTCCACCCAGAAACAGACCTCCAATGGAGACTCCCACGATCCCGCCGATGGTGACCGCGGGCATGCTGGGGGGGATGAGCGGGGCCTGGAGGCTGGACGCGGCGGTCACAGCTGCACTGAAGGTTTCGTCGTAGCCTGCTTCTTTCATTGCCCGGATTTCTATGGATCCAAGACCGGCAATGTCAGCCAGAGAGGCCCCGCTTATGCCCCCGAAGATAGTGCTGGCAATGATGTTTGCGTAGGCCAGGCCGCCCCGTATACGTCCTACCAGCACCTCCGACAGCTTGAGTATCCGTAGCGTGAGTCCCCCTGAGTTCATGAGCTCTCCTGCCAGGATGAACAGGGGTATCGCGAGAAGAGTGAAGCTATCCAGACCGGTGAAGACTCTGCTTGGGGCTTCCATGAGCAAGAAGGCTTTCCCAGTTGCGATGAGCCAGACCACGCCCCACCCCAATGTGACATAGAGAATCGGCACTCCGGCGAACAGCAACACGCAAAAGCCGATGACTCCGACGGCGATTGTCATCTTGGCGCACCTCTCCTCCATCGCTCAGGGTGCCTGATCCAGCCATCGACCAACTGGACGAGACCTAGAAAAGCTCCAAGCGGTATGGTTGTGTAGACGTATCCAAATGGAATCCTCAGTCCGGGGGTTCGGGATCTCATGCCGAACTCCACCAGATTCCATCCTTCAACAAGCAAGACTATGAGGCAGAAACCCACGAAGGCGTCAATCAAGATCCGGGACAACCTGGACCTCTTGATACGGTCGTAGAACAGATCGACGCGTATATAGGCATCGGTCCGGGTCAAAGGGGATAGGCCTAGCACGGCGGCGGTCATGCCGCTGTATCTGACGAGTTCCTCCACCCATGTGTGGGCTATCCCAAGAAGATACCTGGTCATGACCTGCATAAACATCAGCAGCGTCGCGGCGGTCAAAGCGATCCCCATTGCTATGCAGGCACCCTGGTTCAACCTGAGCGCAATCTGGGAGAACAGACACAGTCGCTCATTGTCGTAGCGCATGCTGTGTAGACTACCTCGCTTTCTCAGCGCCGTGAAAGCGGGGCGGGCAGCAACATGTGTGCCCGCCCGTGGCTTGGGTGATTGATTGACTACTTGATGCCAAGCCTTGCTTCGGATGCTTTGACTTCTTCAAGAAGCGCCTTGACGAAGTCCATGTCCCCCTCGGTGAGCTTGTCCATCATTGCGATCACTGCAGGCTGGCAGGCATCTTTGAACTCCTGGAGTTCCTTCGGGCTGAGTACGTAGACTTCCAGCTTCTCCTGCAGAAGCTTCTTGGCCTCCATGTCTTTAACTTCGAAGACTCCCCGGTGAGCTTGTGCCGCGTACATGGCCGCCATGTCAACTACCCAACGATCTTCCGGTGAGAGGGACTTGTAGAACTTCGTGTTTATGTAGGTCGCCGACATCGCGCTGAAAGGCCCAGGGATGGTCATGTATTTCTGGACCTCTTGCAGGGCCTTGTAGACTATGTTCATTGGAGGGTTCTCTTGCCCATCAACGACTTTTGTCTGCAAGCACGTGTAGAGCTCTGCCCACGGGACTGGCACCGGAGACGCTCCCAGAGCTTTCATGACCGTCGAATAGATCTCGCCTTCCATGACCCTCATTTTGAGGCCTTTGAGGTCAGCAGGCTTCCTGATCGGACGCACGCTATTGGTCATGAAGCGCTGGCCTTCGCCTATGACAGACAGAATGCGAATTCCGGCAGCCTTCTCAAGCTTCTCGTTGACGTGGCCCAGTATGTGTGGAGCTTCCAGGACGTCCATGCCGGCCTTGGTATCGCTGAATAGGTAAGGTATGTTCAGCGCGTTGAGCGTCGGGCAGTACTTGGACGCAACAACACCAGAAGGCATACTTCCGCAGACCTGCACGGTACCTCTCACAAGCAGATCCAGTACTTGCGGAGCGGTGCCCATGGACGCCGCAGGGTGAAGCGTTACCGACATACGACCATTGGAGAGAGTCTCGACGTAGTACTTGAAGACGTTGAAGTAGGCACTCTGGGGGTGGCTCCATGGATCTATCGTCTCTCCCCATGCAGCC
>JANLFS010000011.1:4114-4818 GCA_024655925.1 Bacillota bacterium
GGGCTGCATGGGGAGAGACGATAGATCCATGGAGCCCTGATCACGATTTTGGGGGCTCCCATGACTACTCCCGCGACACTACCAAGCATGACTGCGCATACGACTGCGGCAATCGTCGCAACTAGGGTTCTACTGCCACGCATAGTGTTACACTCCTCCTTAGTTGTCGTGTACAAGGTCGCACTTCCATGCCGTGGGCTGTTGAGCTTCTTTCTCACCTCCCATAGCACATTACCAGACCATGGGGCCTTCCGGAGCTACGGCTGGTCCTCTAACGACGAAGGGCTATCATGACCCACCATCGTGACCTTGATGCCATTCGAGACCATCAGCGTGTAGAACTCGGGAAGGATTCCATGTCCTGTGATAACGTGATGTACCTGGGTCAGCGGGCAGACAGACACCAGGGCAGGCCTGCCAAACTTGCTGTGATCGGCCACCAGTACCACTGTGCGGCTCCGTTGAACTATCTTCCTCCTTATTTGGGCCTCAAGTGGGTTTGCGTACATGATCCCGTTCTCAGCGGTGACACCTGCGGCCCCAATGAATGCCTTAGGAACATGGAGTCGGTCCAGCATAGCCTCGGCCAGCTCCCCTACCATCGACTCACCAGGTCCGCGCAGAAGTCCGCCTATCAGAATCACTGAGATATTGCTATTGCACTTGAGAAGAGTGGCGATGTTGAATGTAGTCGTCACTACCGT
>JANLFS010000011.1:4828-16890 GCA_024655925.1 Bacillota bacterium
CGGCCAGGTCTGCAGTTCCTTGGCTATTTCGGCAGTCGTAGACCCTGCGTCAAGAAGGATCGAGGTTTCGCCTTCTATGAGTCTGAGGGCGGCCTTGGCGATCAACGCCTTTTCTTTGGCATGGAGAACGGCGCGCTCTGGGTAAGGGCGAGCCACGAATTCGCAAGACTGCTGCTTTAGCCTGGCGGCACCGTAATGGACCTCAACGATCCCATCGTCCTCTAGCCTGCGAAGGTCTCGCCGAACCGTTGATTCGGACACCCCCATCTGCTGGCTCAGCTGTCCGATCTCGGCGACTCCGCCTTCTCGCATCAGCTCGATAATCTTGGAACGCCGTTCAAGCGGGTACATGCCAGGGTACCTCCTGTCATGCCATGAGGGTGGGTTGGGTTGCGCAGTTGACTATTTCTGCACTGACTTGCATACTCCTGCAAATTCGTAGCGCCATATGAAAAAAAGCCACCACCATGGTGAAAGACATTGCACTTGGGTTCCTGACACAGGGGATATCGAAGAAGGTTGTCGTGTCCCTTGCGAGCGCAGGGATCGAGACTTGACGAGAGGGTCTCGAAGGGTAGGGCCGGCACGTCGGGCCGCCATGCAAGCATGCTGGACTCCACTCCTGAGCAGTCCTGAAGGAGATGTGCTCGAAGTATCGAATACACTGGAAGCCAACGGCCAGACCGGCTTTTTTGGCAACCCATCTCATTGGCGAAGGAGGTACTAATCAATGCGGAGGTTTCTGACACTTGTTTTGGCTGCATTCGTGTTTCTGATGGCATCGTCGATCGGAGCTGCGTACACGCGTCCCCTGCTCGTAGGCAGAAATGGAATAGTACTTGCGGGGCACCCTGTGGCGGCACAGGCAGGCATGCGCATACTACAGCAGGGAGGTAACGCCTTCGATGCCGTTATTGCCGCTGCGTCTGTACAGGCTGTAATGGAACCGCATGCCACAGGAATGGGTGGTCAGGGCCCGATTGCTATTTACGATGCAAAGACAAAGCAGGTGAGGATGCTGCACGGATACGGCGAGGCACCGATGGCCGCCACAGTTGATCTGTACCCGGACAGCGCCACTCAACTGTCTGGGCCTCTGTCCGTGGCGGTGCCGGCTAATGTGGCCGTATGGTGTGAACTGAACAAGACATACGGTTCGATGCCTCTCTCGCAAGTGCTTGAGCAGGCCATAGACTACGCAGAGAACGGGTTCCCCGTCGGCGAGTTCCTTGCGGAGAGGCTGCAGGGCACGTCGACCTGGATGAAGCTATATCCAAGCACAGCGAAGGTTTTCATGCCAGGTGGCAAGGTGCTCGGTGTGGGCGACCTACTGGTGCAGCGTGATCTTGCCAATTCCCTTAGGGAGGTAGCCTTAGGCGGTCACGACGCTTTCTATAAGGGTTCTATAGCCAGGAAAATCGACGCCTTCATGAAGGAAGAGGGCGGCATACTAACCTATGAGGATATGGCAAAACACCAGGCCAAGTGGGTTGAGCCCATACGAACGAACTACCGTGGCTATGATGTCTTCGCTTTCCCGCTTCCTTCGTCCGCTGCAACAACTCTCATGATTCTCAACATCCTTGAGAACTTCGACCTCAAGGCGCTCGGCCAGAACAGCCCGGACTACTGGCATCTCATTGCTGAGGCCTGCAAGCTTGCTTGGGCTGACAGGTGTGCTTATATGGCGGACCCCAACTTTGTCAAGGTGCCTATGGCAGGCCTGCTTTCTAAGGCGTATGCCAAGGAACGTGCCAAGCTCATAAGCCTTGACACGTCCCTCAATCCTGCTCCTGCAGGAAAGCCCGCTCCGTATGACCCCGAGTACCCAGGAAACACCACCCAGACGACTGTCATAGACAAATGGGGCAACATCGCAGTCTATACTAGCACTGTCTACAATTTCTGGGGATCGAGAATGGTCGCGGAAGGCACTGGGATCGTGCTCAACGACGCCATGGGGTGGCTGGACCGGGATCCCGAGAGCGTAAACAGGATAGAGGGCGGGAAGATACCGCTGTGCAACATGGATCCGATAATAATCCTTAAGGACGGCAAGCCGTTCTTCGCCACTGGCTCACCGGGTGGGCCGCCGATCCTTTATACTACCGCACAGATGGTCATTAATGCTATCGATTTCCAGATGAACCCGCAGGCGGCCGTCGAGGTGCCCAGAATCGTGTACTACCCTGACAGTGATCCTGCCAAGTCCAGGCTCAACATCGAACCTCTGGTGCCTCAGACGGTTATAGATGGAATGAAGGCGAAGGGGCAGAACATCTCGGCTTTCAACGTTAAGGATTACACTATGAGCTGTGGCGGCCACCTAGCCGTCAAGATCGACCCTACGAACGGGGCTCTTCTGGGAGGAGCCGATCCTCGTCGCGAAGGCTATGGGGTGGCGTGGTAATCAAGCGCGCGAGCCTGTGACGTGTTGAGCTACAGTTGATGGTTCTGCCGGGCCAATAGCGCCCGGCAGGACATCATCAAGAATAGGAGGCACACGATGAAAAGGGCAGCGACAGTAGTATTGGCCCTTGCCGTGGCTTGGGTAGTCACCGCTGGTCCGGTGGCGTCCGGAGATGTGTTTAAGGCAGAGATGCCGGCGTTCATTATGAGCGCCGGGCAGAGTATGGACGCCGAGATGATATATGTGTGCGCCAAGAGGGCAAGACTGACAATGACGTATGACCCGATGGCCACGTATGACACGATAAGAAAGTCCGGGGCCAAGACTCTCATTGTGGGCTTTGGGAACAGCGGTAAAGGCCTTGGAGCTGCTGGAGTGAGCGAGAAGGCAGAGTACCAACGGATCAATGACGTGCTCTCCAAAGCTAAGAGGGACAACATAGTGATAATCGGAGCACATGTCGGGGGAAGCGTGAGGCGCGGTGCGATAACCCACCAGTTCATGGATCCTTTCCTCGGCTACTGCAATGCCTTCTTCTGCCTTGAGGACAGCGATTTCGACGGTTTCTTCACCAGAGCCTCAAAAGAGCACGGATGGCCACTGATGAAAGTACCGGAGATAACTGACTTGGGGGGCCTGCTCAAGCAGGTGTTCAGCAAGTGATCGGGCGAGCGAAGGGGGAGTAGTGATGTACGCTCAAACCCTCGCCGTACTCGGACTTATGATCCTCGCCTTCGTTGTTGCCGTGCGCCTCAAGGCCGACAGCACACTTTCACTGCTGTCAGCCACAGCGGCGGGGGCCATATGGTCAATCTTCCAAGACGGTCCAGTAGAAGTCATAGCACAGTTCGTGGAAGGTGGGTTTTTCCTCTTCAACATCGCGATGGTCGTCTTCTGTGCGACATTCTTCGTTATGGTCTTGAGGAGAAACGGGGCCCTGGATGCTATCGTCTCCGATATCACGCGGGTATTCCAAAGACGCCCTGCCCTTCTCCTTATTGCTATGACTCTTGTGGTGATATTCCCAGGGGCGTTGACTGGTTCGGGCACCGCGGCCGTGATGGCGACGGGTGGGCTGGTAGGCCCTGTCCTTGTCTCCTTAGGCATCCCCATCGAATCGGTGGCTGCCATAGTTGCCTTTGCCGGAACCATGGGCATGATCGCACCTCCGGTCAACATACCGGCGATGATTATCGCCGAGGGTGTGGTTATGCCATACACCGGGTTCACGTGGCCACTGTTGTTGCTCACGATACCGCCTGCAATCGCAGCTAGCCTGATAATTGGGCTTCCGTGGGTGAGAAAACGAAAGGGGTTGGCCGAGAGCATCATCTCGGAAGTCGACCGAAAGGCTCAGGGTGCAAGATCGTATTTGGGCGTCGCCGTTGTGGTGACCCTTATGGTCCTCACCAGGCTCTTTCCGTATTCGCTCCCTGTGCTGGGCCTGCCCTTGATCTTCGCAATAGGCGCATTCGCCGCGCTCGCAGCAGGACTGAATGGCAGAGGTCTGTTGATGGAGCTTTTGGGATGCTTCAACGATACGGTCCGCGAGACTCTTCAGGTGATCGGCATACTGATAGCAGCTGGTGCCCTGCTACAGATTATGTCACTTACTGGGGTGAGAGGGCTAATCGTGGTCACAACGATCACCCTTCCTCCTATGTGGCTTTATGTTATGATGTCGACGATGTATCCCCTAGTGGGGGGGGTTCTGACCAGTTTCGGCGCCGCGACTGTCATAGGTGTCCCTCTAGTTCTGTCGTTCTTAGGAAGGAACAGCATACTGGTTGCCTCGGCAGTGAGCGCTGTAGGTGGCCTGGGGGTGCTCGTACCTCCCACCTCCATTGTGGGTGCTTTCGCGGCTTGTGCCGTAGGCTATCAGGGGCCATACTGGAGCGTACTCAGGAAATGCATCATACCGTGGGCTATTGTTACTGCCTTGTCAGTGCTCATGGTGGTATACTCCAAGAGACTCCTGTTCCTGGTTTGAGGAGGCCCGGGATATGGATGTGATCATGGTATTGTATAGGGCTATCTCAGCTTGCATCGGCCTTGGCTTCCTAGTCAATGCTTGCCGCACCAAGAACCGAGCGGAGCAGTTCGTGTCGGCTTTCGTCATGTTACCGTTTCTGCTTCGGGCGCTTGGTCTGAAGTGACCGAGCCTAGAGATGTGAGGGAAGTGGTTCACGTGAACTCCCTAAAGAGGTATTCTGCACTGCTCTTCATTTCACTCATGGTCATCATTGGCGGTGTTGCCGCTTCGAGATTCCGGATGAACTCCGCCGTGGAGCCCATCTACCCTGGACCAGGTGTGACGCGGCAGACGTCTCTATCAGAGTACCTGCCCTCACTCAAAGGCACGGCCGGCGATTCCCGCGTGTATGTGCTGGAAGGCAAGGAGCCCGGTGCCACAGTGCTTGTTTTAGGCGGAGTCCATCCTCCAGAAATATCCGGCGTCCTCACTTCTGTCATACTGATCGAAAACGCGGAGCTGGAGGCCGGACGGCTCATAGTGATTCCGCAGTCCAACGCCAGTGCGTTCACTTACACCCCTCCAGGAGAAGGCTGGCCCTCTCAGGTTGAGATTAAGACATCGTCAGGAAGCATAAGACGATTTCGACTTGGAGACAGGCTGACGAACCCAAGAGACCAATGGCCAGACCCTGATGTATACAGCCACTATCCAAGTGGCAGGCTGCTGGCGGGTTCAGAGGTTAGGAACCTGAACCGCAGCTTTCCCGGGAGACCTGATGGCCTGTTCACTGAGAGGGTGGCCTATGCCATAACCGAGCTAGTACGGAGAGAGAGAGTCAACCTCGTAATCGACCTCCACGAGGCCCCTCCCCAGTATCCTGCCGTCAATGTGCTCGTAAGGCACGAGAAAGCGGGCGAGCTTGTAGCAGGAGCCGTAATGGACCTGAAGGCCTTCGATGGTGTAAGCATAACTGCAGAGCCGAGCCCAGCCGCACTGCGGGGCCTTTCCCACCGTGAACTCGGCGATCACACTGATGCCTACGCCACTCTGGCCGAGACGGCCAATGTCATTCTGTGGCCACTAAGGGGCAAGAGCAATTCGGAGCTCGTACTCACCGGAAAGGACGATTTCGTGCTGAAGGCTGCTAGGGCGAGGAAGCTCTATGTGAAGTACGACGAAAGTGGACTACCGATAGAGCTCAGGGTCGCAAGGCATATCGCGACTGTCACAAGGCTTATGGAAGGATTGGCCTATGAGAATGAAGCGTGGGTGGTGAAGATCAGTGGGTTACCCACTTACGACGAGGTGGTTGGCGGATATATCGGTGACTGGCTGAGAGGAGAGTAGATCATGCGCACCTGACAGGTTGATTAGCTTAGTTCCGCGCGGAGCAGCATCGAAAGCGCCCAAGAACCCAGTGGGATGCGGCCGCTCTTACTTACGGTCTAAGTACGATGACAATGGTCGACAATTGAGTAATCCGCCGCTTACGGGGAAGCCAGACCACTTCAGACGGACCGTTTCGTGTCCTGCGACCCTGCGGAGCGTGCCCCGTGTGGGCGCGTGGGTTGAAACTGTATCTTCTAGTTGTTCTAGCACCACACCAAGTAATCGCGCCCCGTTCAGGCGCGGGAACCGAAACAAACATGCATCAACCCATGCCTGAGCCCCCTATCGCTGACCGTCAGGCGATCGGTGCCGAATCTGAGGACTATGCTCTTGAGTATGCAGGCGCCCGCGAGTATGACATCAGCCCTCTTAGGGTGCAGGCCGGTTACCTTGCGCCGGTCTTCTACGGTCATTGACGAGTAAATGTCTATCTGTCGGTTGATCTCCTCGAGGCTCATCTCGGAGCCCTGGACTACATCGGGGTCATAGGTCTCCATCTTGTGCATAACTGCTCCCATGCTGGTGACCGTGCCGCCCATGCCGACAAGTTGGTCTACTGGCCCTGATACCCCGTTTGCCTCCAGAAGCTCGGCTATTGCTTCCATGGCGCGGGCCAGTTCCCCCTTGGTCACCGGGTTCGATTTGAAGAACTCCTCAGTTATCCCAACTACTCCGAGGTTGATGCTAAAACGCGTGTGCAACTTGTCTCCCCGGCCGAAAACGAACTCAGTACTTCCGCCACCAATGTCGATAATGGCCAGTCTGCCCTGGCCTAGGACTATCCCAGACACCGCGGCCAAGTACGCAAGGTATGCCTCTTCATCCCCGGAGAGTATGCGCACCTCTATCCCGGCCAGGTCCTTAACTGCCTTGATGAAGTCCTGAGGGTTCGAGGCCGTCCGCAGCGCCATAGTCCCTACAACAGCAATCTGGTCTGCACCACCTTGCCTCGCCATGGCAACGAACTCCGCCACAGCCTGGGCATTCCTCGTGATAGCCTCCTGGCTGATGGTACCCGTCTCCCTTAGGCCCTCGCCAAGCCTTGCGATGTTGTTCCTGTCCATCACAGTCCGGAGGACGCCGTCCGCTCCCATCTCAGCCAGGAGGAACTTGACGGAATTGGTCCCTATGTCTATCACTGCCTTCCTATTCATCTCAGACCTCCAATGCCTCAGGTGCCTCGCTATTACTGCCTTCTCGATGTCGTGCAGGGTGACGGGAGCGTGCCGGGCCCCACCGTCTCTGTCATTGACAGTTCATCTGTCTGTGCCACAACCTCGAGTATTAGTATTCGAGCGTGGCATGTCTGCACCTTCCTGTATGTTGACTTCGGGTGCGGGGAGTCCCATCTTCGCGTTCCCGCCACGGTCAGGGCCGGTGCTTGGGTGCGCAAGATTCTTAGTACATCAAGGTATTCAGTATATGAAAACTCTCCCGTTGACAATATCTATATTCCTAAAGTAGAATGAGTGTGGACCCTTAGGTCCCTTCTGCATATACATGCATTTGTATCCATGACTGCCCGCGCCTCATTCCGCCGACGACTGGTGGTGGTGGCCATGCTCACAAAATATGGGTATGTAGGTGAGCGGATACGCAGAGAAAGGCTCAAGTACAGACTGAGCCTTAGCGATGTGGCCAGGGCGACCGGGCTCTCACAATCTTTCCTGAGCCTGCTTGAGAATGGCAAAGTAATTCCGTCCGTCAAAGTGCTGGACAAGATCGCTTCCTTCTTCTCCATTCACATCGCCACCCTATTCGAGCAAGAGGAGTCTAACAACACCGCCTTCCTGTTCCCGAAGGAGCGCCAAATAGAGGTATCCTCCGAGAAGGAGCGCAGCCTCAGGTTCCTTCTGCCCAAGGCCAATGCCGTTCTCGAACCCGTCCTTGTAACGCTTTATCCCAATGCGACGAACCTCCAGTTCACTGTGCACAGGGGCATGGAGTACGGATATGTCCTTGAGGGCACCATCACAGTGGAGATCAAAGGGCACGAGCCGTTGACATGCTGCGAGGGGGACTCCATCCTCTATCGGGCCACTGATGAACATAGGCTTGTAAACTATACCGACTCAATAGCCAAGGGGCTCTGGGTGGGAGTGCCCACCCCGGGTATTCTGGTGGATGTGCCTTCCCAGGCGGGGCCTGCGAAGTAGGCCCCGGAGGCTCGCGTACATTCTGGAGCCGCAATCCTATTTGAATAGGGGGGTCGGGATGAAGAAGATCATCAACAAGCCGGAGAATGTTGTAGGTGAGATGCTCAGAGGACTCGAGAAGGCGCACTCAGATCTTGTGCGGGTCGTACCCGGAACACAGGCCGTGGTAAGAGCGGATGCGCCGGTCAAGGGCAAGGTCGCCATCATCACCGGCGGGGGAAGCGGCCATGAGCCCGCACATGGAGGTTTCGTTGGCCGTGGCATGCTCGATGCGGCGCTTGCAGGAGCGGTTTTCTGTTCTCCTCCTCTCGATGATGGAATAGCAGCACTCGAGGCATGCGACGGTGGGGCTGGCGCGCTCTTTATAGTCAAGAACTACACCGGAGACATACTGCTCTTCGACATGCTAGCTGATGAGGCCGCGGATCGTGGCATACCCACTAAGAGAGTGCTTGTTGTTGATGATGTGGCGGTCGACAACCGCGAGGGCACCACGGGCCGCAGAGGTGTCGCAGGCACCGTATTCGTACACAAGATCGCAGGCGCCATGGCGGACAAGGGCGGCAGCCTGGATGAGGTACACCGTGCTGCCCAGAAGGTAGTGTACAATGTAAGGACAATGGGTATGGCCACGAGCCCATGTCTCGTTCCCGGGCGCGACAAGCCCAACTTCCAGCTGGCCGAGGATGAGATGGAAGTCGGAATCGGCATACATGGTGAGCCCGGGGTGCGTAGGGCAACCCTTACCACCGCACGTGAACTAGTCCACCAGATGATGGATCGCATAGTCCCCGACCTTCCTTTCGCGGGCGGGGAAGAGGTTGCCGTCATGGTCAACGGGATGGGCGCCACACCACTGATGGAGCTCTATGTGATCTTCAACGAAGTTGAGCAGTACCTGGTCTCGAAAGGCATCAACCCCGTGAGGAACTACGTGGGGGAGTACATGACTTCTCTTGAGATGGCAGGGTTCTCGATTACACTTCTCAGACTTGACGACGAACTCAAGCAGCTTCTGGACCATCCTTGTGAGACTCCGGGGTTGGTTGTTAAGTAGAACTGCTCCCGGTGTTCTCCTGATAGGAGGGGAATGAACACGGTTTTCACCACTGAAGAGGTAATAGCGGTTTTTCGACGCATGGCGGACACAGTGGCGGAGAATGAGCAGTACCTGAATGAGCTGGACTCAACGATCGGAGACGCGGAACACGGACTCAACCTGAAGCGCGGATTCGGAGCAGTCCTCGCGAAGCTCGATTCGCTGAAGGACATGGACCCGGCGGCCGCAATCAAAAGGGTCGGCACGACTCTGGCCGGATCAGGCTGCGGATCAGGACCAACTTTCTTCGGGCTCGCGATAAGGGCCGCGGGGGATTCCCTTCAGAAGACGGGCATGAACACCCCTGCTGACCTCGCCCAAGCCTTCGAAGCGGCCGTGTCCACTATTAAGGAGAAAGGCGGGGCGGAGGTCGGACATAAGACCATGGTGGACGCGCTGGAGCCTGCGGTGCTGGCTTTCCGCGCGAGCGTATGCAGGGGGGAGTCACTCGAATCGGCCATGAAAGCTTCGGTATCAGCAGCGGAAGCCGGCATGAGATCCACCACGGACATGATTGGAGTGAAGGGCAGAGGCTTTCATGCGGGGGAGAGGGGAATAGGACATCAGGACCCTGGGGCTACATCGGCGTATCTGTTACTGAAGAGCATAATGGATACGGTAACCAATAGGTAGAGGGAGGATTGAAAATGAGAAAAGCCCTTGTTCTCACGGTCTTTGCAGTGCTTCTCCTGGGTACCGTCGGCCTCGCACAGGTTTCTGAAGTGGTCCGCATCGGGCTATCCGCTCCGATTACCGGGAACTATGCGGAGTACGGTCAGAACTTCCAGATCTCAGTTCAGATGGCCGCAGATGAGATCAACGCGAAGGGCGGCATACGCGGCCGCAAGGTCGAGTTTGTGGTGATGGACAGCAAGGGCGATCCCAAGGAGTCTGCCCTCATAGCCCAGAAGTTCGTGGAGGACCAGACCATAGTTGCCCAGATCGGTGACTTCACCAGCACCTGTTGCCTTGCTGCAGCCCCCATCTACGAGAGGGCGGGCATGGTGCAGCTGTCACCTACCGCGTCGAGCCCAGACTTCGCTCCTTCAGGCAAGTACATGTTCGGCATAGTCGGCACCCAGGACGCCGAGGGCCCGTTCAACGCGAAGAATATCGCCCAGGACTACATGGGCCTCAAGTCCGTTGCGGTAGTCTTCATCAACAATGACTGGGGCGTAGTGACCAAGGACAGATTCGTAAAAGCCGCCGAAGCAATAGGGCTCAGGGTTACCACATCCCAACCCTTCCTCGAAGGGGAGAAGGACTTCACAGCCATTCTGACCAGGATAAGGCAGGGGAACCCGGAGGGCTTGTTTATCGCGGCTATGTACAACGAGACTGCATCCATTGCCCGTCAGCTCAAGAGGATGGGCTGGAACGTAAAGATGCTCGCCCCCAGCTCGGTCTTCACTGCCCAGCTCCTGACCCTTGGCGGAGACGCAGTAGAAGGCCTGGTCACCAACGCGTTCTTCATCCTCACCGACCCGGATCCGAAGGTCCAAGCATACATCAAGGAGTTCGAAGCAAGGGCCAAGAGGTTCCCGAACCTGCATGCTGCATGCGCCTACGACGCAGCGTGGATTCTCTTCAACGCGATTGAGAAGGCCGGGTTCAACCGCGCGGCCATCCGCGACGCTCTGGCCGCCACCAAAGGGTACATGGGAGTCACTGGGGAGATCACCTTCACTCCCGTCGGCGATGTGGTGCGCAAGTACAAGATCATCGCGGTAGAGAAAGGCGAGTGGGTGCTGAAAAGAGGGTTCTAAGAGTATCCTCTACATGATGGATCAGCGGGCGTGAAATCGGCGGAGGCGGGCTCCCGGATACGTGGTGTGGCGGCGGCCCGCCTCCAGTGCCGAATCTACGCAGGACAGGGCACCGAGTTTTGGGACTTGGAGGAGAGAATATGTTCTTTCTCCAACAGCTCGTAAACGGATTGACTCAGGGATTCATTTACTCACTCATGGCTATCGGCCTCGCCATGATAATCGGGATCGTTGGCCTCGTCAGCTTCGTGAACGGCGAAGTGATAATGATAGGCGCATTCGCCGCCTTCTTCGCGGTCACGTATTTCCACGCCAACGCGGTCCTCGCTCTGCTTGTGGGGTTCGCGGCATCGGCGATTCTCGGAGTCATGCTGGAGCACGTCTGTTACAGGCCTTTTCGGCGGTCTTCAAGGTATATGGCCTTGATATGCACTATCGGTATGTCCATATTCCTGAAAAGCTTGGGGCAGGTAGTCTTCGGAATTGAGCCACGATTTGTGCCGGACCTGCTGGGAACGGGGTTCATCTCCCTGGGCGATATCCGGATAGCCCATGTTCAGATAGTAGTGGTGGCCATAGTTGCCGGCCTCATACTGACCCTTCAAGTATTGCTCTATCGGACGAGGACCGGAATATCCCTCAGGGCGGTGGCCATGGACAAAGACGCGGCCGCACTTGTGGGAGTGAATGTCAACCACACGGTGATGCTCGGCAACTGCATCGGCTGCGCCCTGGGAGGGGTGTCGGGCGCGCTCATAGGCATATACTACAACTCCGTCCACGCCCTGATGGGGGCGAGCGTGGCCATGAAAGCCTTTGCTGCCGTGGTGTTCGGCGGGCTCACGAGCATACCCGGTGCAGCCGTGGGAGGGCTAGTGCTCGGTGTCGTGGAGAACCTGGCAGTGTCCTTCTTGTCGTCCGGGTACAAGGATATCGTGGCCTTCCTGATTCTCATCTCAATTCTGCTCGTGAAACCCTCAGGGATCATGGGGCGCAAGGGTCTGGGGGTGTGAGGAATGAGGCCGGGATCTAAGGCGCTAACATGGACACTCCTGGCCGTGCTTGTTGTGGCACTCCTCCTCCTGCCGGTGGTGGTGAAGAACAACTACCAGCTCAGGGTGGCTGTCCTCGTGCTCCTACATGTGGTACTCGCAAGCTCTCTGAACCTGATAAACGGGTACTCAGGTCAGTTCAACATCGGTCATGCCGGATTCTACTGTATTGGGGCATACACTGCTGCAATACTGGCCACGAGATACGGATGGAG